>NZ_JBEXKC010000053.1:0-54542 GCF_040609475.1 Streptomyces sp. NPDC004667
CATCACCTTGATCGGAGTGCTCATGCGTCCTTCTTCGTCTCGGAGGAGCCGCCCGGCGGGTCCATGGGGAGGACCGCGCTCACCTCGTACCCGCCTCCTCGTCGACGGCCACGGTCCGCTGCCCCTCGGGCAGGCCGAGGCCGGCCGCCCGGCGGCCGGTGTCGGTGAGCAGGAGGTACGGGGGCAGGGCGGCGAGCATGCCGCGGGCGGTGCGCGGGTCGTCCTCGGCGACGAGGGCGTAGGTGCCGCCCGCCTTGAGGGTGGCGAGGAGGCAGACGGGGAGCGCGGGCCGGGCGCCCACGGCGATGGCGACGAGGCCGCCGGTGGGCAGGGCCCCGTCCAGCAGGTGGTGGGCCAACCGGTTGGCCTGCGCGTCGAGTTCGCCGTAGGAGAGTTCCTGGGAGCCGTGGAGGACGGCGGGGGCGGCGGGGGCGGTGCGGGCGAGTTCCTCGAAGCGCCGCAGGACGGTGTCCACGGTGGGTCGGTGCGGGCGGGCGGGCGGTGGTGCCTGCGTCATCACCCGATGATGCCACCGGCGGGCGACCGGGTGCGAGGGTTGTGAACATCCTTGGTACGCACTTGAGTTGGCAGACTCGGCACCCCCTGCGGGGGGTCCGGACCGGTTCATTGACCTGAAGTCCGGTTGAGGTCCTAGCGTGACGTACATGGACATGGAAGTCACCGCCTGGCATTCGCTGCACAGCGCGATCAACGCCCAACAGGACAAGCGCCCCCTCTCCCGGGCGAGCCTGCGCCGGATCGCCGTCTTCGCCCGCCCGCACCGGCGCGGGCTGACCTTCTTCCTGCTGCTCAGCGTGGTGGGCGCGCTCCTCGCCGTGGCCACTCCGCTGCTGGCCAGCCGGATCGTGGACGCGATCGTGCGGGGCGGCGACAGCACGGCCGTCACCCGGCTCGCCCTGCTCATCGCGGTGATCGCGGTCGCCGAGGCCGGGCTCGGGCTGCTGACCCGCAAGCTGTCGGCCACCCTCGGCGAGGGCCTGATCCTGGATCTGCGGACGGCGGTCTTCGACCACGTCCAGCGGATGCCGGTGGCCTTCTTCACCCGGACCCGGACGGGCGCGCTGGTCAGCCGCCTGAACAACGATGTGATCGGGGCCCAGCGGGCGTTCAGCAACACCCTGTCCGGGGTGGTGTCCAACACGGTGACGCTGCTGCTGACACTGGGGGTGATGCTCACCATCTCCTGGCAGATCACCCTGCTGGCCCTGGTGCTGCTCCCGGTGTTCGTGCTGCCGGCCCGGCGGATGGGCGCCCGGATGGCGGCGATGCAGCGCGAGGCCTCGACGCTGAACGCCGCGATGGGCACCCAGATGACGGAACGCTTCTCCGCCCCGGGCGCCACCCTGGTCAAGCTGTTCGGGCGGCCCGCCGACGAGTCCGCCGAGTTCGCGGCGCGCGCGGCCCGGGTGCGGGACATCGGGATCCGTACGGCGATGGCCCAGTCGGCCTTCATCACGGCGCTCACCCTGGTCTCCGCGCTCGCCCTCGCCCTGGTCTATGGCCTCGGCGGACACTTCGCGCTGCGCGGCACGCTGGAGGCCGGTTCCGTCGTCGCGCTCGCCCTGCTGCTGACCCGGCTGTACGCGCCCCTGACCGCGCTGGCCGGGGCCCGTGTGGAGGTGATGAGCGCCATGGTCAGCTTCGAGCGGGTCTTCGAGGTCCTCGACCTGAAGCCGCTGATCGACCAGAAGCCGGACGCCGGCCGGGTGCCCGACGGGCCGGTGGCGGTGGAGTTCGACCGCGTGTCCTTCGCCTACCCCTCCCCCGACAAGGTCTCCCTGGCCTCCCTGGAGGAGGTGGCCACCCTGGACGCACGCGGCGGCGCCCGGGTGCTGCACGAGGTGTCCTTCCGCGCCGAGCCCGGCCGGATGATCGCCCTCGTCGGCTCGTCCGGTGCCGGGAAGTCGACGATCGCCCAGCTGCTGCCGCGCCTGTACGACGCCGACGCGGGCACGGTCCGCCTCGGCGGGGTCGACGTACGGGACCTCACGGCCGATTCCATCCGCGAGACGCTCGGCATGGTCACCCAGGACGGTCACCTCTTCCACGAGTCGGTACGGGCCAACCTGCTGCTCGCCCGGCCTTCGGCCACCGAGGAGGAGATCTGGGAGGCCCTGCGCCGCTCCCGCCTGGACGGGCTCGTCGCCTCCCTCCCCGACGGCCTGGACACCGTCGTCGGGGAGCGCGGCTACCGGCTCTCGGGCGGCGAGCGGCAGCGGCTGACCATCGCCCGGCTGCTGCTGGCCCGCCAGCGGGTGGTCATCCTCGACGAGGCCACCGCCCACCTGGACTCCACCTCCGAGGCCGCGGTCCAGGAGGCCCTCGCCGAGGCGCTGGCCGGCCGGACCGCCGTGGTGATCGCACACCGGCTGTCGACGGTGCAGGCGGCCGATCTGATCCTCGTCGTCGAGGAGGGCCGGATCGTGGAACGCGGGACGCACGAGGAACTGCTGGCGGCCGGCGGCCGCTACGAGGAGCTGTACCGCACGCAGTTCGCCGCGCGCGACACGGAAGGCCGCCGCCCCGTGGCGGGCGGCACGGCGGCGGCCCCGGGCGCATGATGCCGGAGGGCCCGCGCGCCACCCGGGCGCCGGGCCGGTCCGCTACCGAGGGGAGCCCGTCATGGACGTCAAGCTCGAACTGGTCGCCGTCCCGGTCACCGATGTCGACCGGGCCAAGGCCTTCTACGAACGGATCGGCTTCCACGCCGACCACGACGTCACCGTCAGCGAGGAGATCCGCTTCGTCCAGCTGACCCCGCCCGGATCGGCCTGCTCCATCGCCATCGGCAAGGGGCTCACCCGGATGGTCCCGGGGTCGCTGGACAACATGCAGGTGGTCGTCGCCGACATCGAGGAGGCCTACGCGGACCTGCGCGGCCGGGGCGTGGAGGTGACGGAGATCCAGGACATGCCGTGGGGCTCCTTCGTGTACTTCTCCGATCCGGACGGCAACGGGTGGGCCGTGCAGCAGACCACCCCGCGGCCGGCGGCGGGCTGAGGAACCCTCGGTTTGACCTTCGAGTGGGATGAGAGCCGATCATCGCTCCCATGGACGCCACTCCCGAACTGATGGGCATCAGCGCCTTCGGCCGCCGCGTGGGGCTCGCCCCGAGCGCCCTGCGCTTCTACGACGACTGCCGGGTGCTGCTCCCCGCGCACGTCGATCCGGTCACCGGGTACCGGTACTACGCCGAGTCCCAGCGCGCCCGCGCCGCGCTGCTGCGCGGGCTGCGCGAGGCGGGCCTGGCCCTGCCCGACGTGGTCACCGTCCTCGACGGGCCGCCCGAGCGGGCCCGGCAGGTGCTGGAGCGGCACCGCCGGGCGGTGCGGGAGTCCGGGCGGGCCGCCGACGCGGCGGTCCGCGCCGTCCTGGACACCCTCCCGGCGGGGCCCGCCCGTACCGAGGTCGCCCTCGGCGGTCCCGAGCTGGCGAGCGCGGTCCGGCAGGTGGCCCCGGCGGCCGGGCGGGATCCCGCGCACCCCGTACTGGGCTGCGTGCTGGTGGAGTTCGACGAGGACGAGGTCCGCTTCGTGGCCACCGACCGCTACCGGCTCTCGCTGCGCGTCCTGCGCCCCACCGCCGTGACCGGACCGCCCGGGCGGGTCCTGGTCGAGGCCCCGGTCCTGGTCGGGGTCGGCGGGTGGGCGGCCCGGGCGGCCGAGGTCACCCTGGTGGCGGGGCCGCCCGGCACTCCCCTGGCCCTCCGCCACCCGGGCGGCTCGCGCGAGGTGCCGGTGGCCGGCGGGACCTACCCCGCCTACCGGGACATGCTCGGCGCCCTGGAGGCCGTCCCCGTGCCCACCCACCGGGTCGTCGTGGACCGGACCGCGCTGCTCGCGGCCCTCGCCGCGTGCGGGGAGAGCCCCGTCGTGGCCCTGGAGCCGGGCCCCGACCGGCTGCGGGTGACCGCCACCGGGCCGGCCGGCGTGCGCGGGGAGTCCGCCAGGGAGCTGCCCGCCCTGTGCGGGGAGACCGCGCCGGTGCGGATCGGCTTCGACCCGGTGGTGCTGGCGGGCGCGCTGGAGGCCGGCGTGGGGCCGGACGTCCTGCTGGAGATCCCGGCCGCGCCCCGGCCCGCACGCGTGCGCTCCGCCGACCAGGGCAGCTTCACCACCCTGGTCATGCCGGTCGCCCTCCCGCCCGCGCGGGGCCGGTCCGGCCCGCCGGGCTGAGGTCCGGTCAGCCGGGTCCGGTCAGCCGGGGTGGGGGCGGCCGCGCAGGGCCTGTCCGTGGCGGACCCCCTCCGCGAAGGCCGCCTCGTATCCCGCGTCCCCGAGGGCCGCACGGGCCGTGCGCTCGAACTCCTCCCGTACGGAGCGCAGTTCCGGCGTACCGCGTTGCGGGTGGCCTACCGCCTGCCAGTAGGCGTGGCCGGTGCCGTAGGCGTGCGCGCCGCCCGCTCCGTCGCCGCCCGCGGCCCGGGCGGCGGCCAGCAGATCGAGGCCGAGGGCGGTGCCGAAGCTGTCGCCGAGTTCCCGCTTGCTCTTCAGCATCGCCCGCGCGTGTTCGGCGGACTCGGCGGGGCGGCCCTCGAACAGGCGGATCAGCGCCAACTGGTAGTCGGCGTAGGCCCGCGTCCAGTACTCCTGCCGCGCCACGCACCCCGCCCGCAACCGCTCGGCCTCCTCCCGGGCGTCGGTGAAGAGCCCGGTGCCGGTCAGCGCGAACACCCGTACGAGACTGCAGCGCAGCCGGGGGCCGGAGTCGAAGGGCGTGCCGGGGAAGGCCTCCAGGGCGTTGTCGGCCACGATCCGGGCGGCCAGCGGGCGGCCCGCCAGCAGGTGGCTGACGCCCAGCAGGTAGGCGGCGTCGAGGGCGGCGTCCGGTCCCGCGTCGGGCCGGGCGGCCAGGGCCTCGCAGGCCACCGCGATCCGGTGCGCGTCCTCGTGCTCGCCCTGGAGCAGCAGGGTCACCCCGAGGGCCCACAGGGCGCGCACCCGGCCGACAGTGTCCACGTCCTCGGGGCGGGCGGCGGACAGGGCCCGTTCCAGGTACGAGCGGGCCACGTGCAGGCATCCGCAGCAGGCCCAGAAGAAGCCGACGCGGCCGGCCAGTTCGAGGGCCGCCGCCGGCTCGGTGGCGAGCAGGTGGTCGAGGGCCGCGCAGATGTCCCCGTACGCGGCGGCGACCCCGCGGTAGGCGGCGCGCTGGCCGGGGCCCGGCCAGTCCGCGTCCGCGGCGCGCACCAGTTCCAGGAAGTGGGCCGCGTGCCGGGCGCGCAGCGCGTCCCGTTCGCCGATGCCGTCGCACCACATGGCCCCGTACTCGCGGATCGTGTCGAGCATCCGGTACCCGGCGCCGTCCGGGTCGCGGCGGACCACGGACTTGGCGACGAGCGAGGCGAGGAGCGGCTCCACGTCCCCGCCGTCGAGCGGGGGTGCGGAGCACACGGCGCGGGCGGCGGCCACGTCGAAGGTGCCGCCGAAGACGGAGAGCCGCAGCCACAGGAGGCGTTCGGCGGGGGTGCACCACTCGTGGCTCCAGCCGATGGCGGTGCGCAGCGCCCGGTGGCGGGGCGGCCGGGCCCCTCCGCCGCCGGTCAGCGGGCCGATCCTGCGGGAGAGCCGGTCGGCGAGTTCCTCGACGGTGTGGTCCGTCAACTGGGCGGCGGCGAGTTCCAGCGCGAGGGGGACCCCTTCGAGGCGGGCGCAGATGGCGCGGGCGGCGGCCAGCCGGGACGGGGTCCACGCGGGTGCCCGCCCGGGGCGCACGGCGTCCGCCCGCGCGGTGAAGAGGGCGAGGGCCTCGTCCGCCGGTTCCTCGTGGGGCAGCGGCCCGACCTCCAGTACGTGTTCGCCGGCCAGCGCGAGGGGCTCGCGGCTGGTCAGCAGCACGACGAGGTGCGGGGCGGTGTCGAGCAGGTCCCGTACGAGGATCCGCAGGGGCTCGATGAGGTGTTCGCAGCAGTCCAGTACGAGGAGCAGCCCGCGCGGGCGGATCCACGCGCGCACCGCTTCGGCGAGGGTGCGCGGGGTGTGGTCGGCGAGGTCGAGCGCGTCCGCGACGGCGTCCAGGAGCAGCCGGTCCCCGGACAGCGGAGCGAGGTCGGCCCAGTGGATCCCGTCGGGGAAGCGCGTTCCGGGTCCGACGGCCCCGGTGGCGGCTGGGCCAAGGGTCTCTCGGGCCAGCCGGGTCTTGCCGACGCCCGCGGGCCCGGTCAGGGTGATCAGCCGCCGTTCCGTCAGGGCCGCCCGCAGCGAGGCGAGTTCGGCGTCCCGCCCCACGAAGGAGGCGGGTCCGCCGTCGTTTCCCCGGGCATGTCCGCGCACGCGCCCAGTGTGGCGTACGCGCGGGGCCCTGCGTACCGGTCGGCCGGGGTCCTCCCGGGCGCACGGGAGCGTGTCGCGAAAGTCGTTTGGTGTGCTTGTCGGACATCCCTACCCTCTGGCCCATGACCCAGGCGAGGATTCACGAACTGCGCGGCTACGAGGTGGGACCGGTGCGGGCCGAGCTGCGCGCGCTCACGGTGGAGGACGACCGGGAGGGCATGCTCGAAGGGACGCCCTACCTGCACCGCCGCATGAGCCTGCTGCGCATCGGGAAGGCGATGGCGGCGGACCCGCACCTGTACGTACACGATCTCGACGTGCTGCGGGCCGATGCGGAGAGCAGGCTCGAGGAATGGCTGCCGCGGGAGAGGGTTCGCGCGCGGCTGACGTCATGGTGGCTGCCCGGGGGCATCACGCAAGAGGGGCACACGGAACTCTCGGTGATGTGGTTCCAGACGGCCGTGGAGGACCCGTTCGCCCGGCTGGCCGCGATCGTGCGTCCGCTGGACTGGCCTTCGCTCGCCGGGTTCGTCCCCTTCGAGGACTGACGGCCCACCGGAGGCCGGGCGCTCACGGCGCGAGGACGTCCAGTTCCTCCAGGGCGCCGAGGGCGATCTGCCGCGTCAGGGTCTCGGCCGCGGCGGCGTCCCCTTCCCGTACCGCCTCGGCGACCCGGACGTGGAGGGTGACGGCGGCCGGGTCGGGGTCGGGGAACATCACGGAGTGCTGGGTGCGGCCGGTGAGCACCTCGGCGACGACGTCGCCCAGGCGGGCGAACATCTCGTTGCCGGAGGCGTTCAGCACGATGCGGTGGAAGGCGACGTCGTGGTGGAGGTAGCCCTCCAGCTGGTGGCCGCGCGAGGTGCGGACCATGCCGAGGGCCGCTTCGGTCAGACGGGCGCACTGCTCGGGGGTGGCGCGGAGGGCGGCGAGGCCGGCCGCGACGGGTTCGACCGCAGAACGCAGGACGGTCAGGGAGCGCAGCTGGCGCGGGCGGTCGGCGCCGGCGAGGCGCCAGCGGATGACGCGCGGGTCGTAGACGTTCCACTCCTCGGTGGGGCGGACGGTGACACCGACGCGGCGGCGGGACTCGACGAGCTGCATCGACTCCAGGACGCGCACCACCTCGCGCACGACGGTGCGGGAGGCGTCGAAGCGCGTGGCGATCTCGTCGGTGCGCAGGACGCTGCCGGGCGGGTGCTCCCCCGCCGTGATCGCCAGGCCGAGGGTGTCCAGTACCTGGGTGTGGAGTCCTGGGACCGGACTGCCTTCGGTTGTCATGGCGTAAGCGTACGGTGACGCCCGGGCGGACCAAAGGTGTGATGTTTGCCGCCGAACCCTTGAATAAGTACTACTTAATAGGGTTCAGTGGTGCCCGCCCGGGCCTCCCCCGCCCGGGGCCGATGTCAACGAGGACAGCGAGGTACGGCGTGGGTTCCCAGCGCGTCATTGTGGTGATGGGCGTGACCGGCACGGGCAAGACGACCGTGGGCCGGCTGCTCGCGGAGGCCCTCGGCCTCCCCTACGCGGAGGGCGACGCCTTCCATCCGGCGGCCAACGTGGCGAAGATGTCCGCCGGCCTCCCGCTGGACGACGAGGACCGCAGGCCCTGGCTGGACGCCGTCGGCGAGTGGGCCCACGACCGGGCCGGGCACGGCGGCGGCGTGGTGGCCGCCTCCTATCTCAAGCGCGCCTACCGCGACCGGCTGCGCGCCACCGCGCCCGGGACCGTGTTCGTCCACCTCACCGGGGAACGGGCGCTGATCGAGGAGCGGATGCGCTCGCGCACGGGCCACTTCATGCCCGCCACACTGCTCGACTCCCAGTTCGCGACGCTCGAACCGCTCGGGGCGGACGAGCGGGGGGTCGCCGTCGACGTCGCCGGCACCCCTGAGGAGATCACCGCGCGGGCGGTGGCGGCCCTGCGCCGCCTCTAGCACCTCCTCTTCCCCTCTCACCACCACCCCACCCCACCCCACACCTCCACAGAGTGAGGAACCCCACCGTGACCGGTCTCAGCGTCGAGACACTGGCGGCGGCCGCCCCCGAGCCCATAACCTCGGCCGGAAACGGCCAGTTGGGCATTGCGGTCCTGCTGGGCATCGCCGTCATCGTCCTGCTCATCACCCGCCTCAAGATGCACGCGTTCCTGGCCCTGACGGTCGGTTCGCTGGCCCTCGGCTCCTTCGCGGGCGCTCCGCTGAACAAGACGATCGCCAGCTTCACCGCCGGCCTCGGCGCCACGGTCGCGGGCGTCGGCGTCCTGATCGCGCTCGGTGCGATCCTCGGGAAGCTCCTCGCGGACTCCGGCGGCGCGGACGAGATCGTCGACACGATCCTGGCCCGCGCCAAGGGCCGGTCGATGCCCTGGGCCATGGTGCTGATCGCCTCGGTGATCGGCCTGCCGCTCTTCTTCGAGGTCGGCATCGTGCTGCTGATCCCGGTGGTCCTGCTGGTCGCCAAGCGGGGCAACCACTCGCTGATGCGCATCGGCATCCCGGCCCTGGCCGGCCTGTCGGTGATGCACGGACTGATCCCGCCGCACCCCGGCCCGCTGGTCGCCGTCGACGCCCTGCACGCGAACCTGGGCGTCACCCTCGCCCTCGGCGTGCTCGTCGCCGTCCCGACGGTGATCATCGCCGGACCGCTGTTCTCCCGGTACGCCGCCCGCTGGGTGGACATACCGGCCCCGGAGCACATGGTCCCCGCGCGTCCGTCGCAAGGGGCGGCGCACCGGCCCCGGTTCGGGGCCACGGTCTTCACCGTACTGCTGCCGGTGGTCCTGATGCTGGTCAAGGCCCTGGCAGACATCGTCGTCAACGATCCCGCCAACGCGGTGCAGAAGGTCACCGACGTCGCCGGATCCCCGCTGATCGCCCTTCTGTCGGCCGTACTCGTGGGGATGTTCACCCTCGGGCGGGCGGCCGGATTCACCCGGGAACGGCTCTCCTCGACGGTGGAGAAGTCCCTCGCGCCGATCGCCGGCATCCTGTTGATCGTGGGCGCCGGCGGCGGGTTCAAGCAGACCCTCATCGACGCCGGCGTCGGTCAGATGATCATGGACCTGTCGAAGAGCTGGTCCATCCCGGCCCTGTTGCTGGCCTGGCTGATCGCGGTGGCGATCCGGCTGGCCACCGGATCGGCCACGGTCGCCACCATCTCGGCGGCCGGTCTCGTGGCTCCCCTCGCGGCGGGCATGTCCACGACGGAGACCGCCCTGCTGGTCCTGGCCATCGGCTCCGGCTCGCTGTTCTTCAGCCACGTCAACGACGCCGGGTTCTGGCTGGTGAAGGAGTACTTCGGAATGAGCGTCGGGCAGACGGTCAAGACCTGGTCGGTGATGGAGACCGTCATCTCGGTGGTCGGCCTGGGCTCCGTCCTGCTGTTGTCACTCGTGCTGTGACCCCGCCGTGGACGCCGTCGAGCTGGGCGGCGGCGAGCGCGAAGCCGTCCGCGGCCCGCGCGCAGCGGTCCGCGAGGGCGGCGACCTCGGCGCGGAGGGCGTCGGCCTGGGGGCCCCGCCATTCGAGCGCGGCGGCGCCCGCCCGCAGCCGGTGGGCGTGGGAGCGCAGGGTCTCGCAGTGGCCGCGCAGACCGTCGGCGGGGGCGGCCGGGGGCAGCCGGGGCACGTCGCTCACGGGTTCCTCCGGGAAGTCGTCGTACGCGGGCGCTCCGTGTCGCCGAGCGGGAGCAGCCGGCTTCCGGTGACCCGGCCGTCGGCGGCGGACCCGGCCCCGCCGACGGCTCCCGCCGAGGCCAGCCGGTGGACGCGGGTGCGCGGATCGAGGGGGGTGCGGGCGTCGGCCGGGGAGCCGACGGCGTACAGGTGCGTGATGCGGTAGACGGCGGTGAGGTCGCGGTCCCGGGCCAGGTCCATGGCGGTGACGGCGCCCAGCCGGTGTCCGACCAGGACGAGTTCGGCGCCGGAGGGGATCAGCCCCCGTACGGCGCGGACCACGTCCCGCACCCGCCACGAGTCCCGGTCGGCCAGCTGGAGCACGTGGCGGGGCCGGCCGCCGGGGCCGGTCACCCGCTGGACCAGCAGGGTGTCGGTCGCCCCGAGCAGGCCCGTGTTGCCGACGTACCCGGCGAGGGTGCCGCTGGTGTCGAGCGCCTCCAGCAGGCCGGCGCCGGAGCCGGGGCCGCCGTCCGTGCCGTCGCCGCGGGAGAAGAACGCACGCAGCGCGGCGCCCATGCCGAGGAGCGGTTCGGCGGTCACGGCCCGGCCGGTGGCCACCTGCCAGCCCGCGTGGTCGTTGAAGGGGTTCTCGTCGGTCAGGGCGTGCCACGCCAGGACGTCCGCGAAGGTCGGGGCCAGCAGGGTGAAGGCCTCCCCGGCGCCCCGTTCGCGCAGGAGGGTCCGGAACGCCCGGGCCGCCTCGTCCTGCCGCCCCTCCGCGACCGCCCGCAGGACCGCGGCGCAGTCCGGGTTCGCGAGGAGGTCGGGGCGGCCCACCCCGGCGACGTGGATCCGCGCCTTGAGCCCGCAGACGGCGGTGGTCACGGCGAGGTTCTCCCGGCGGGCCAGGATCCCGGCGAACCACCCGGCCCGCGCCACGCCCCGCCCGCGCGGGGCCCAGCCGAGACCGGCCGGGTCCGTGAGGGTGCGCAGCAGGGTCCGCCAGGCCCGGCGCGGCCTGCCGCCGCCGCATCCGACGAGGGCGGCGGCCGGGAGCCGGGCGCCGAGGGCGAGCCCGGAGGCGTACCGGGCGGCCTCGCCCACGGCGTCGGCGGCCTCGGCGAGGTCCCGGCACAAGGCGTCGAGGGCCTCCACGTCCGGGTCGGTGGCCTGCGCGGTCACGGCGTCGGACATGGGCTCCTCGCGGGGGTGCGGCTGGGAGGGCGGCTGGGTGCCGGGCCTCCGTCCGCGGACCGCGGCACGGGCCGGGCGGACGCGGACGGTGACTCCGGCATCACCGTACGTCGCCCCCTCCCGGCGCGCGCTCCGACTGCGCTACGGGAGTGGGTCCAAGCCGGTGAGCAGGGACGCGGCGTCCAGCCCGGTGTCGAGGTAGTCGGTGAAGACCCGGTTGTGCAGGGCCCAGGGGGAGCGCCTGCTCCGGATGAGGCCGACCGCCTCTCCGGCCGTCGCCCCCCGGCCGACCAGGCACTGGGCGACCACGAGGCCGGAGCGGTTGTACCCGTAGTAGCAGCGCACCAGCGTCCTGCGGCCCGCGTCCAGGGCCCGCCCCGCCGTGTCGGCCAGGCGGCGGACGGTGTCGAGCTGGGCGGCGTCGAGGGGCGCGTCGGGCACCTCCCCGACCAGGTGTTCGGCGGCCGGGCCGGGGCCGTGGCCGGGCCGGGTGTAGAGGCTGATCACGAGGTCGAACTCGTCGGTGACGACGGCGGGGCGCAGCTCGCCTTCGGCGTCGGCGTAGACGTGACCGCCCATCCAGAGGCCGGGGGTGATCTCGTCCCAGGGGGTCGGGGGCCGGGGCGCGTCGGGGTTCTTCCAGTGCGTCTTCGTCATCGTGGCCGGATCGTACAACACCCCTTCAGGCAGGGGGAGTTGTAGTGAAAACCGCCTCGCGGAACGCGGTGCGCAACGCGGCGGCGGGATGGGGCGCGAGGGTGGTCGCGGGGGTGGGCGCGGCGCCGGGCAGCAGGGCGGCCCAGCGGTCGTGCCGCGGGGAGACCCACAGCGCCGGGCCGGTGGCGGCCGGCGGGTGGTGGGCCCACACGCCGGCGGGGGCGGGGTGCCAGAGCAGGCCGCGGGAGGGGGTGAGTTCGCCGGTGCGGATGCGCAGGGATTCCGCCGTCCAGGCCCGGCTGATGGGGTGGTCGGCGGTGGACAGCAGGTGGCGCGGGAAGCGGACGAGGTCGGCGAGCGGCGCGTACAGGGTGCCGTCGGCGAAGCGGGTGCGGTCCATGCCGAGCGGCCGCCAGATGCGGGTCGTGGCGCACTCGGCCAGCGGGGTGCCGGTGAGGTGTTCGGCGAGGCGGGTGAGGGCGGCGAGGGCGGGCGGCCCGTCGCCGTGCGTGAGCAGGTGGTGGGCGGTGGCGGCGCCGGGCGGGCTCGCCGCGGCCCCTTCCCCGTAGGCGGTCAGCGGGGTGTGCAGCGCGAGGTCCCCGGCGGCGACGAGGCTCCCGAGGACGGGCCACAGCGCGAGCACGGCCGTGAGTCCGCCGACGTCGAGGGGGGTGTCCCCGTCACCGGGCGAGCCGGCCCAGACGGCGTCCGCCGACCCCGCCGCCCAGACGGCGTCCGGGTCGGCGGAGCGGACGAGGGCCTCGATGGGGCCCGCCTGCAAGCGGCGCGTCATCATGCCGGGCACGCTACGTGGCCCCGCCCGCCCTCCCGGGCGCGTCGCGGCCCTGTCGCCGCCCGCCACCCGAATGCGCGGGGCGGGCGGCGACGGCCGGTGGGCGGCTAGGCCCTGTCGGGGCGGTCGGTCACGCGGAGGGTGTTGACCAGGGGTTTGCCGTAGCCGTTGTGGGTGACGAAGCGCAGGTTGAGCACGCCGTCGGTGACCTTGACCGTGTAGGTCCTGGTCAGGGCCGTGTACGTGCCCGCCTCCAGGGCGATGTCCAGGGAGGGCAGGACCTGCGTGCCCTCGGCGAGGACGTCGAAGACGCGCTTGTCGGGGCGGGTGGAGGAAAGTTCGGCGAAGCCGAGTTCCACCGTGTAGGTGCCGTTCGGGACGTTGTCGAAGCGGTACTCGTACATGCCCTCGCGGGCGTTGCGGAAGAGCCGCTGGTCCGGGGTCCCGGCGATGGTGCGCCCGGTGGAGCGGACGGTGGCGTCGCCCTGGTAGCCGTACGAGCCCGGGGTGTACTTGCGGTCCGGGGACCAGGGGTCACCGGCCGCGTCGGTGGCCGCGTAGTCGGAGCCCGCGTCGAGCGCCGCCTGGTAGCGCGGGACCACGACCTTGACGGGGACGGTGAGGACGGGGGCCCGGCCGCTGGCCGAGGTGATCTTCAGGTCGGTGGTCAGGACGCTGCCGGGGGTGAGTCCGGCCGTGTCCACGGCCAGCGAGAGCGTGGCCCTGCCGCCGGTCGGGAGGCTGCCGTCCGCCGGGGTCGCGGTCAGCCAGGGCGCGTCCTCGGAGACCGCGAAGGCGGTGTCGAGTCCGGGGTTGGTGAGGTCGAGGCCGCGGGTGCGCTTCTGGCCGGCGGGCAGGACCAGCTCCACGGCCGGCCGGTCCGGTGTCACCCGGCCGGTGCGCAGGGACCGGGTCACCGGGGTGACGTCGGCCGCCTTGACCTCGACGGAGCCCTGCGCGGACTCGTACGCCGGGGCGGTCACGGAGAGTCCGCGGGAGCCCGAGGGACTCTGGACCACGTAGCCGCCGTCCGCCGCGGTGGTGGCGGAGACGGCCGTGTCGCCGCTGCCGACGGTCACCGTGGCACCGCCGACGCCGTCACCGTCGTTGGCGTCGAGCACCCGGCCCGTGACGACTCCGCTGCGGGTGGTCCGGAAGCCGATGGACAGGCCGTCGGTGAGGACGGCCGTGTTGAAGGAGTACCGGAACGCGTCGGTGCCGGCCGCGTTCTCCACTCCGATGGTGGCGGAGGAGCCGCCCTTGATGCCGGTGCCGCCGGTCCCCTTGTAGGAGTAGGTGACGTTGCCGTCCTCGCCGATGGCCGCCGAGAAGGAGAAGGTGTCGGCCTGCGCCGACCAGTGGGACACCTTGCGCCACTCGATCACGTAACTGCGGTGCGGCGCGGTGCCGGTGACGGCGGTGAAGACGCCCGAGCCGCTGCCGGCCGGGCCGACGACGAGGTCGTCCCAGAAGGGGTACAGGGCCGCGTTGGGCGTCGCGGTGCTGGGGATGTCCCCGTTGACGTCGCCGGTGTGGTTGCCGCCGAAGCTGACCGTGCCGTTGGTGCCGATCCAGGCCTGCCCGTACGTCTTCCCGTACAGCGGGAGGGGGAAGGGCAGGTCGACCCGCTCGGTGGTGTTGTCGCCGGTCAGCGCGAGCTGCCGGTCGCCGGCCGCGTACGGGCGGTCGCCCGCGGCGGCGCAGGCGTAGCCGTAGCCGTCGGTGCGCTCGGGGAGGGTGACCGCGACGGTGGTGTCCCCGGCGACGGCGACCTTGGCGGTGCCGCCGGTGAGGCAGCGCGAGGAGTGGGTGGCGTTCACGTCGTAGGTGCCGTGGGGCAGGGTGACCTCGAAGCGGCCCTGCGCGTCGGCGGTGGCGGTCACCGGGGTGTCCGCGATGGTCACCGAGGCGCCGGCGGCCGGCCCGGCGGCGGAGGAGACGGTGCCGGTGACCTTGCCGGAGGCGGCCTGGGTGAGGGTGAAGTCACCGGTGGCAGTGGCGTTCTCGGTGACCGTCGCGGCGGCTTCGCGCTGTCCGTAGCCGAACTTCGAGGCGGTGAGCGCGTACGCGCCGACCGAGAGGGAGGGGAAGCGGTAGGTGCCGTCGGCGGCGGTGGTGGCCGTCCGGTCGATCGGGCCGTGGGCGGTGACCCGGGCGCCCGGGACGGGCTCGCCGGCGTCGGTGCGGACCGTGCCGCCGAGGGCGCCGACGGCGCCGCGCGGGGCGGCGTTCACCGCGGCCAGGGCGTCGAGGCGGCCCTCGCCGAAGACGTTGTTGTCGGCGGTGGTGCCGCCGCACTGGGCGGCTTCGGTGTCCTGGGCCGTGCCGTCGAGCAGCGCCTCGGTCTGGGCGACGTCGCCTTCGAGGGCGGGAGCGGCCGACCAGAGCAGGGCCACCGTGGCGGCGGTGTGCGGGGAGGCCATGGAGGTGCCGGAGAAGGCCTCGTAGCCGCCGCCGGGGACGGAGGAGCGGACGTTGACGCCGGGGGCGGCGATGTTCGGCTTGACGATGCCGCCGGGACCGGCGCCGCGCGAGGAGAAGGAGGCGATGGCGCCGTTCACGTCGAAGGCGCCGGAACTGTAGGAGCTCGCGTAGTCGCCGGGCGATCCGCTGGTGGCGCAACCGGGTCCGGCGTTCCCGTTGGAGAAGGCGGGGAAGATGCCGGCAGCGCGCCAGGTGTCGACGACCTGCCGGTACCAGTCGTCGTGGGCGGAGCTGCCCCAGGAGTTGTTGACGACGTGCGGGGCCAGGTCGGGCCGCGGGTTCTGGCCGTTCAGGTCGGTGGGGGCGACGATCCACTGGCCGGAGGCGAGCAGGGAGGCCTCGGAGCAGGAGTTGGTCTCGCAGCCCTTGGCGGCGATCCACCGGGCGCCGGGAGCCACGCCGATCTTGTTGGCGCCGCCGTCGTCGCCGACCATGGTGCCCATGGTGTGGGTGCCGTGGTCGTTGTTGTCGCAGGGCGCCGCGCCCGCGCAGACGCCCGCCGGGTCGAACCAGTTGTAGTTGTGGTCGTAGGTCCCGTCCGCCTTCTTCCCGCGGTACTGGTTGTTCACGGCGGGGTGCGTGTAGTCGACGCCGCTGTCGATGTTGGCGACGACGATCCCCTCGCCGCGCACCCCGAGCCCGTCCCAGACCTGTGGGGCCTTGATGCGGTCGACGTTCCACTCGACGGCGTCGGCGGCGGTCTTCTCGCGGGTTCCCTCCGCGGGCTTGGGGAGGGAGAGCTTGTCGTCGGCGTCGATGCGGGAGACCTCGGGGCGCTGGGCGAGGGCCCCGGCCAGCTTCTGGGTGCCGACGACGCGGACCGCGTTGACGATCCAGTACGAGGTGTACTCGGCCTTCGCTCCGTCCAGGGCCTTGAGCACCTCGGCCTGGGTGCGCGCGGCGTGGTCCCGCTTCGTCCGCAGAACCGTTTCTGCTTTGGCGGTCCGGGTCGGGGCCTGCCGCGCGGCGCTCAGGTCGGCGGCGCTGTCGAGATAGACCCAGAAGACGGCCTTGTCCGAGCCGTCGAGCTGGGCGCGGAGGGCGGGCTCGATCTTCCGCTCGGCGGCGCCCGGGGCGGGACCCGGTTCCGGGGCGGCGGCGGCGACCCCCGCGCCGAGCGGAAGGAGCAGGACGGATGTGAGGGCGGCGAGCGCCGCGCGTAAGGATCGTCGTCGGTTGCGTGGGGCCACGTGTGATCTCCTCGTACGCCGGTGATGGTTGTGCGGGAAGGGTGCGCGTGACGTGCGCGGATCATGGTGAGTGGGTTGTCATGCCCTTCACAAGAGGGCCTATCCGGCCGACTTCGCGCCGCTGCGCGCGCGGCTTCCGCCCGCCGGGTGGCCCTTCCGGGCGGGGCGCGCCAGCCTGGGGGCATGACCGAACCCGTGCCCGGTGTCCCGCTGCGGTCCGCCCAGGGGCGGTGGATCGTGCTCGCCACCGTGCTCGGGTCGAGCATGGCCCTGCTGGACTCGACCGTCGTCAACGTGGCGCTCCCGACCATCGGCGCCGATCTCGGCGCCGACCTGGCGGTGCTCCAATGGACCGTGAACGCCTACCTGCTGACCCTGGCCGGGCTGATCCTGGTGGGCGGGGCGCTCGGCGACCGGTTCGGGCGGCGCCGGATCTTCGTGCTCGGGGTGGTGTGGTTCGCGGCGGGCTCGCTGGTGTGCGGGCTCGCGCCCGGCGCCGGGGTGCTGATCGCCGCCCGCGCCTTCCAGGGCGTCGGCGGCGCACTGCTGACGCCCGGCTCGCTGGCACTGATCCAGGGGTCGATCCACGCGGACGACCGGGCCCGCGCCGTCGGCCTGTGGTCGGGGTTCGGCGGGGTGGGCGCCGCGGTGGGGCCGTTCCTCGGCGGTTGGCTGGTGGACGGGCCGGGCTGGCGGTGGGTGTTCCTGCTGAACGTGCCGGTCGCCGCGCTGTGCGTGCCGGTGGCGCTGAGACACGTACCGGAGTCGCGGGACCCGGCGGCGCACGGGCGGTTCGACGTGGCCGGGGCCGTGCTGGGCGCCGGGTCCCTGGCCCTGATCACCTACGCCCTGATCGAGGCCACGAGCGGGTCGGCGCCGGTCGTGGCCGCGGCGGTGGGCGGGGTGCTGCTGGGCGCCGCGTTCGTGTACGTGGAGCGACGGCGGCCGGATCCGATGGTTCCGCCGGACATCTTCGCCTCCCGGCTGTTCACCGCCGTCAACCTGGTCACCCTGTGCGTCTACGCGGCCTTCGGCGGGTTCTTCTTCCTCATCGTGCTCCAGCTCCAGGTGGTGGCCGGGTACTCGGCACTGGCCGCCGGGGCCGCGCTGCTCCCCACCACCCTGCTGATGCTGCTGCTGTCGGCCCGCTCGGCCGCGCTCGGGGAGCGGATCGGACCGCGGATCCCGCTCACGGTGGGGCCGCTGCTGTGCGCGGCCGGGATGCTGCTGACCCTGCGGATCGGCCCGGACGCCTCCTACGTACAGGACGTGCTGCCGGCCATGGTGGTGATGGGCTCCGGCATGGTCGCCCTGGTGGCTCCGCTGACGGCGACCGTCCTGGCCTCGGTGGACCCGGGCCGGGCGGGCCTGGCCAGCGGCATCAACAACGCCGCCGCTCGGGCCGCCGGGCTGCTCGCGGTGGCGGGGCTGCCGTTGCTGGCGGGGATGGGCCCGGACGCCTACCGGTCGGCGGAGGCCTTCGACGCCGCCTTCGACCGCGCCATGCCCTGGTGTGCGGGAGCCCTCCTGGTGGGGGCGGCCCTGGCATGGACGACCGTACGCTCCCCCGCGCCCGGGGAGCCCCACCCCCACCCGCAGTGCCGCATGCAGTGCCCGGTCGGTGCGCCGCCCCTGGAGCCACCGGCGGCGGCCGGGGGCGAGGAGTCCGGGGGCGAGGAGTCCAGGGGTGCCGGGTGACGACCGTCTCCCGGGAACCGGCACGCACGTCCGCGTGAACCCGACCGGTGGGAGCCCGCCATGTGCTGGAGCACGGCCGCGGACCTGACGGCGGGCACCGTGGTGACCGCCGTCGGGGTGGTGTGCCTCGCCCGCGTGCGGCGGGCCCGCGACCTGCCCGTGGCGGCGCTGCCGCTGCTGCTGGGCGCGCACCAGCTGGTCGAGGCCGCCGTCCGGCACGCGGGCGGCGGCTGCGGCCCGGCCACCACGGCCTGGGCGGTGATCGCCCTGCCCGTGCTGCCGGTGTGGGTGTCGCTCGGGGTGCTGCTCGCCGCCGGGCCCGGGGGCCCGCGGCGGCTCCGGGGGCCGGCGGCCGTCGGGATCGCCGTCGCCGCGGTGCTGGGGTACTGCCTCGCGACGCGGCCGGTGACCGCCGAGGTACGGGGCCGCCTGGTCGGGTACGGGGTGGACGTGCCGTACGTACCGCTGGTCCTGGCGGGCTACCTCTACGCCACCCTCGGGGCGCTGCTGCTCGCCGGGGACCGTCGGCTGCGGGTACTGGGCGCCGTCCTGGCCGCCGGGGCGCTGGTCTGCGCGGCACTGTGGCGGCTGGAGTTCGCCTCCACCTGGTGCGCCTTCGCCGCGGTGGCCTCCGTGCTGGTGCTGGGCTGGGTGCGCCGCCCGGTGGTGCCCGGCGGGATCCCGGAGGGGCGCGGCTACTGGTTCTGGCCGCCCAGCACGAAGAGGAGGTAGACGAAGAAGGCGAAGAGGTGGCCGACGAAGAGGTACGCGATCAGCCGGATGACCAGGCCTCGGGGGAACCGCGACTCGATGCGGCCCAGCAGACCGGACGGCTGGGCCGCGGCGTCGGTCCCGGCGGCGGTCCCCGCGGTGGTCCCGGCGGCGATGTCGTCCGTGGTGGCGGCGGCGGTCCCGGCCGTGGTGGCGGTGGTGGTGCCGGTCCCTTCGGCCCCGGTGCCCTTCGCCCCGGACGTGGCCACGGTCTTCTCGGACGTGGTGGGCATGTTCTCCTCCTTGGTCATGGGTACGGCTCCTCGGCTAGCGGTGCTGTGTGGTGGCGGCGCCGCCGAGGCACAGCCCGGCGAGGTTGCTCTGCAGCAGGGTGTGGACGAACAGCAGCTCGGCTCCGCCGTGGCCCGGCGCGGCGATCCGGTGCGGGGTCAGCGAGTCGAAGTGCGCGCTGTCCCCCGGCTCCAGCAGGTACTCGGTCTCCCCCAGGTGGAGCCGCAGCTGTCCGGTGAGCACGTACAACCACTCCTCCCCTGGGTGGACGCGGACCAGCTCGCCCTGGCTGCGCCCCTGGGGCACGTGTACGCGCAGCGCCTGCATCCCCCGTCCGGAGCCCCCGGCCTGCCAGTACGTCCACCCGTCGGCCTCGCGGGCCCCGGGACCACCGGCCCGTACGATGGGATCCGCGACGGCCGGATTCTCGCCCAGCAGCTCGGAGACCGTCGTACCGTAGGTGCGGGCGAGCCCGAGCAGCAGCGGCAGCGAGGGCTGGCGCCGTCCGGTCTCCAGGCGGGACAGGTGCGCGGGCGAGAGCCGGGCCCTGGCCGCGGCGGCCTCCAGCGTGAGGCCGGCGCGTCGGCGCAGCTCACGCAGCTGTGGCGCGACCGCGGGCAGGTCGTCGGGCAGGCCGTCGTCGTGGCGGTCCGGGCCCTCGGCTCGGGGGTTCATACCCCTGATTGAGTCAGATTCTTACCCCGCTGGCAATTTTCTTGCCTCTGAGGCAAAACCGCCGTGTTCCCTGCCCGCCTCACGTGGTGCGGGCGCCTCCCTGCTCCAGGACCGTCTCCACGGTGTCCGCCTGCTCGGCGCTCTTGTCCGGCCGGTGGCGCAGGACCCGGGCGAAGCGCAGGGCGACACCGGCCGGGTAGCGGGGGGAGCGCTGGAGTCCGTCGTAGGCGATCTCCACCACCAGTTCCGGCCGGACCCGGACGGTGAAGCCGTCGTCTCCCTGCGCCAGCTCGGTCAGCCGCCCGGTCTGCCAGCGCAGCATCTCGTCCGTCAGTCCCTTGAAGGTCTTGCCCAGCATCGCGTACGTGCCGTCGGCGGTCCGCGCGCCCAGGTGCAGGTTCGAGAGCAGGCCGGTGCGGCGGCCGTGGCCCCACTCGGCGGCGAGCACGACCAGGTCGAGGGTGTGCACGGGTTTGACCTTCAGCCAGCGCTTGCCGCGCCGGCCGGCCGCGTACACCGAATCCAGCGCCTTGACGACGACCCCCTCGTGGCCCCGGTCCAGCGCCCCGGCCAGGAACTCCTCGGCCTCCGCCGCACGGGCGCGCGGATCGTCCACCACCAGCCGACGCACCCGCGAGGCCTCGGGGACCAGGGCGGCGAGGGCCGCGTGGCGTTCGCGGACGGGCAGGTCGAGCAGGACCCGGTCGCCGAGGGCCAGCAGGTCGAAGAAGTACGCGTGCGCCGGGAGGGCGCGCCGCGCCGCCGCCACGTCCACCCGGGAGCCGACCCGGCTCGCGATCTCCTGGAAGGGCACCGGGCGTCCGCCGGAGTCCTGACCGATGACCTCGCCGTCCAGGATGAACCTCTCCCCGGGCAGGCTCCGCGCCAGTTCCACCACCTCCGGCAGCCGGTCGGTGATCTCGTCCAGGGAACGGGTGTGGATCCGCACCTCGTCCCCCGACCGGTGGACCTGGACGCGGATCCCGTCGAGCTTCTCCTCCACGGCGCAGGGTCCCAGCGCGAGGAGGGCGTCGGCCACCGACCGGGCGGTCCCGGCGAGCATCGGCCGTACGGGCTGCCCGACGCGCAGGGTCACCCCGCGCAGCGCCGCGGCCCCTCCGGTGAGTACCGCGGCGGCCGCCCGGGGCAGCGAGCCCTCCAGCATCACGGCCCGGCGCAGGTCCGCGGCCGGTACCCCGGCGGCCTTGGCCACGCCTTCCAGGGCCACCGCGTCCAGGGCCCCCTGGCGCACCTCCCCGGACAGCAGGCCGCGCAGGAACGCCTGTTCCCCGGCGGTGGCGGCGCCCAGCAGGCCGTCCACGATCCGGCGTCGCTCCGCCTGCGCGCCGGGGCCCGCGACCGCGGCCAGCTCGGACACGGCCGCGTCCACGGCCCGTACGGTCAGGGAGGGCAGCGGCGCCGGGACCGTGTCCCGTCCGAGGGTGCGCCACCCGATGCCCGGGCGGCCCTGCGGGAGGCGGCCGGAGAGGTAGGAGACGACCAGGCCGGCCTCCTCGGCGGGGGCGGACGCGAACAGTTCCGCGAGCAGGGCGGTCTTGCGGGAGCGTGCGGCGGTCCCGGCGACCTCCCGGGACACGCGCGCGACCTCGGCCAGCAGCATGCGGCCCATCCTCCCGCCGCCCGGGCGGGCGCGCAGGTCGGCGCACGGGGCGGCGCACGGGGCGGCGCGTACCGCGGACGCGGTAGGCCGGGCCCGGCCGTGTAGTCCTGGAGAAGGGGCGGGGCTCCCCCTGAGGGAGCCCGCGTACGGCGATCCCTGGCTTTAGTGTTCCCGTATGAAGCCACGACTGCCCCGTCGGCGCCGCGACCGCCTGCTCGCCGGCGCCGCCGCCCTCGCGGTCCTGGCCGGCGCCGGTACCTGGACGGCGGCCGCCGCCTCCGGGGACGCGCCGGCCGTGCACCGCCAGGACCAGATGCTGAACGTGCCGGGCCTGGAACCGCCGGGCGCCGGGATCGACACCTCCTACTTCACGGCCGGGGAGGGCGGGGAACGACGCCCCGCGGTACTCCTCGGACACGGCTTCGGCGGCAGCAAGGACGACGTACGGGCCCAGGCCGAGCGGCTGGCCCGCGACGGGTACGCCGTCATGACCTGGTCCGCGCGCGGTTTCGGCCGCTCCGGCGGCAAGATCGGGCTGAACGATCCCGAGCACGAGGTCAAGGACGTCTCCGCGCTGATCGACTGGCTGGCCCGCAGGCCCGAGGTGCGCCTGGACGCCGACGGCGACCCGCGCGTGGGCGTGGCCGGGGCCTCGTACGGCGGGGCCGTCGCGCTGCTGGCCGCCGGGTACGACCATCGGGTGGACGCCATCGCCCCGCAGATCACGTACTGGAACCTCGCCGACGCCCTGTTCCCGCAGGGCGTCTTCAAGAAGCTGTGGGCCGGGATCTTCTTCACCACCGGTGCCACCGGCGGCCTCCAGCCGACGGCCGCGAACGCCGGTCCCCCCGCCCCCGGGGCGGCCTCCGGCTGCGGCCGGTTCGAGCCGCAGCTGTGCGCCATGTACGAGCGCGTCGCGGTGGCCGGGAAGCCGGACGCCGAGGCGCGCGAGCTGCTGGAGCGGCGCAGCCCCTCGGCGGTGGGCGACCGGATCAAGGTGCCCACCCTGATCGTGCAGGGCCAGGACGACTCCCTCTTCCCGCTGGACCAGGCCGACGCCATGGCCCGCGCCATCGCGGCGAACGGCGCCCCCGTCTCGGTGGACTGGGCGGCCGGCGGACACGACGGCGGCATGCGCGAGTCGGCCCGCGTCGAGGCCCGGGTGACGGCCTGGTTCGACCGCCACCTCAAGGGGGACCAGTCCGCGGACACCGGTCCGGCCTTCCGGGTCTCGCGCTCCGGCGGCGTCGACTCCACGGACGGGCTGGTCAAACTGCGGGGCGCGAGCTCCGACCGCTACCCCGGCCTGACCTCGGCCCCGCGCCCCTTCGCGCTGTCCGGGCGGGAGCAGACCTTCGCGAATCCGGCGGGCGGCGCCCCGCCCGCGCTCTCCTCGCTGCCCGGCATCGGCGGGCAGTTCGCCGCCCTCGGCGCCGGGCTGTCGCTCGACTTCCCGGGCCAGAACGCCCGGTTCGAGTCGGAGCCGCTGACGGAGGAACTCCGGGTCACCGGCACCCCGACCCTCACCCTGAACGTGAGGTCGACGGCTGCGGACGGCTCGGCGGTCCTGTTCGGCAAGGTGTACGACGTCGGACCCGACGGCCGCCAGCAGGTACTGCCCGGTCAGCTCGTCGCCCCCGTCCGGGTGGAGGACGCCGGGCAGGGCCGGGACGTGGCGCTGCGGCTCCCGGCGATCGACCACTCCGTCCAGGCCGGGCACCGGCTGCGGGTGGTGGTCGCCGCCACCGACCTCGGGTACGCCTCCCCCGCCGCGCCGGCCGTGTACACGGTCTCGGCGCGGGGGCCGCTGGCCGTGCCCGTCGCCGACGGGGTCCGCACGGCGGCGGCCGGCCTGCCAGCCTGGACCTGGTGGCTGCCGCTCGGCGCGCTGGCGGTGGCCGCGGGGCTGCTCGGGATCCGGCGCACCGGCGGGGGCCGCGCGGCGGTGCGGGTGGGCGCAGCGCAGCCCGAACCCGCGCCGGCCGACGTACCACTGGACATCACCGGGCTGACGAAGCGGTACGCGAAGGCCCAGGACCGCTACGCGGTGCGGGACCTGTCCTTCCGCGTGGAGAAGGGCCAGGTGCTCGGTCTGCTCGGGCCGAACGGGGCCGGGAAGACCACCACCCTGCGCATGCTGATGGGGCTGATCGCACCGGACGCCGGGGAGATCCGGGTGTTCGGGCAGCCGATCCGGCCCGGCGCGCCCGTGCTCTCGCGCGTCGGCGCCTTCGTGGAAGGTGCCGGTTTCCTGCCGCACCTGACGGGCCGGGCCAATCTGGAGCTGTACTGGCAGGCCACCGGCCGGCCGGCGGGCGACGCGCACATGGCGGAGGCCCTGGAGATCGCCGGGCTGGGCGACGCCCTGGAGCGGGCCGTGCGCACCTACTCGCAGGGCATGCGGCAGCGCCTCGCCATCGCGCAGGCCATGCTGGGCATGCCGGACCTGCTGATCCTCGACGAGCCGACCAACGGTCTGGACCCGCCGCAGATCCGCGAGATGCGCGACGTGATGATCCGCTACGCCGCGGGCGGCCGGACGGTCATCGTCTCCAGCCACCTGTTGTCCGAGGTGGAGCAGTCCTGCACGCACCTGGTGGTCATGGACCGCGGCCGACTGGTGCGGGCGGGCGAGGTCTCCGAGATCACCGGCGGCGGGGACACCCTGCTCGTCGCGGTGGAAGGACCGGTGGAGGAGAGCGTCGTCGAGAAGGTCGCGGCCCTGGAGGGCGTGGCCTCGGCGGTGGCCGGGGACGGCGGGATCCTCGTACGGCTCGACGGCGCGACCCCCGCCGCCCTGATCGCCGAACTCGTACGGCTGGACGTGCCGGTCTCGGCGGTGGGACCCCACCGCCGGCTGGAGGACGCCTTCCTCACCCTGATCGGAGGTACGGCATGAGTGCCGTCCAGGAGACCGCGCCCGGCTACGAGCCGGGGCGGACGCTGCCGTTGCGCGTGGAGGCGCTGCGGCAGTGGCGCAGGCGGCGGACGCTGGTGATGGGCGGGGTGCTGGCCGCACTGCCCTTCGTCATGATCATCGCGTTCGCGGTGGGCGGCGGGCCGAACGACGGTCCCGGCGGCGGGAACGGCCGGATCAGCCTGATCGACACGGCGACGGCGTCGGGCGCGAACTTCGCGGCGACCTGCCTGTTCGTGTCGGCCGGCTTCCTGCTGGTGGTGCCGGTGGCGCTGTTCTGCGGTGACACGGTGGCCTCGGAGGCAGGCTGGTCCTCGCTGCGCTACCTGCTGGCCGCGCCGGTACCCCGGGCGCGGCTGCTGTGGAGCAAGCTGGTGGTCGCGCTGGCCTTCAGCCTCGGTGCGATCGTGCTGCTGCCGGTGGTGGCGCTGGCCGCGGGGACGGCGGCGTACGGGTGGGGGCCGCTGAAGCTGCCGACGGGCGGGGCGCTGGCCGCCGCCGACACCCTGCCGCGCCTCGCCCTGGCCGTCGCCTTCGTCTTCGTGTCGCAGCTGGTGACGGCGGGGCTGGCGTTCTGGCTGTCGACCCGGACGGACGCGCCGCTGGGCGCGGTCGGCGGCGCGGTGGGGCTGACCATCGTCGGGAACGTGCTCGACGCGGTGACGGCCCTGGGGTCGTGGCGCGAGTTCCTGCCCGCGCACTGGCAGTTCGCGTGGGCGGACGCCTTGCAGCCGCAGCTGGAATGGGGCGGGATGATCAAGGGGACCGTGGTGTCGGTGTCGTACGCGGTGGTGCTGTTCGCCCTCGCGTTCCGCGGGTTCTCGCGCAAGGACATCGTGTCGTGAGGGGCCCGCGGGTCAGCCCGGCGTGTCGCCCGCGTCGCCCGCGTCGGTGAGGAAGCCGCGGAGGTCGGTGATCGCGTAGCCGGCCTCCTGCACCGCGTCGATGATCCGGGGCAGGGCCCTGGCATCGAGGACGACCCCGTCGCCGTTGTTGCTGCCGACGTGCATCTGCAGGACGGCGCCGGGGGCGAGGGCGTCGACGGCCCGCCGGACCACCCGGTCCACGGTCATCCCTCCCTCGGGGCCCAGGTACCCGTTGGTGTCGGTGGTGAACTCGATCACCGCGTAGCCGAGGTCGTTGACGTCGGCGACGGAGTCGTCCGTGGTCGCGCTGTAGGGGAACCGGAAGAACGGCAGTGGCTCGGCGCCGGAGGCCTCCCGGATCGCGGCGTCGGCCCGGCGGACCTCGTCCCGGCGCTCCGAGGTGTCGAGGTCGTCGAAGTACGGGTGGCTGTACGAGTGGTTGCCGAGGCCGTGGGCGGCGGCCATGACCCGCACCGCGGCGGGGTGGGCCCGCGCGAACGCGCCGGTGGGGAAGAAGGTGGCGGGCAGCTTGCGCCGGCGCAGCTCGGCCAGGACGACGTCGATGCCGGCCTCGTCCCAGGCGGCGTTGAAGGTGAGCGCCACGACCTCGCGGGTGGTGGGGATCCGGCGCAGTTCGGCTCCGAACCACGCCGCGGGCGGGCGCGGCCCCGCCCGGCGGTGGGCCCGCGGCGCGGCGTCCGGCGCGCTCTCGGCGGCGGCGCGGGCGAATCCCGTGGCCGCCAGCGCCGTCGTCATCCCCGCCGCGCCGAGGGCCGCCAGGGTTGCCCGCCGTCCCGTGTCCGCCGCCTGGGCGCTGCCGGCCCTGGCCTTTTCCACGTCGGCCAGGGCCGCCCCGGTCCGGTCGGCCTCGGCCCGGTACGCCTCGATCCTGGCCGCGTCGGCCCGGTGCACTTCGGCCCTGGCCGCGTCGGCCCGGTGCACCTCGGCCCTGGCCGCGTCGGCCCCGTCCCGCCCGGCCCCGTCCACCATGGCTCCGTCTCCCTCAGCCGCCGGGCCGCCGGCATGGTCATCGCGGTCCCGTTCTGTCCGGCACTGTGCAGGAGGGGGCGGGCGGGAGCGGGCAGCGCGCGCCGGGCACCCGGGTGATCCCGGTCCGGCACGCGGAGCGGCCGTCAGGCCGGAAGGCCCGCTACGGCGTCGATCTCGGCCAGCAGCCCGTCCTCCAGCGGACGGTCGGCCACCGCCGCGTTGGCGCGTACCTGCTCGGCGGAGGTGGCGCCGGCGATGACGGAGGCACAGCCGGGCCGGGCGGAGAGCCAGCCGATGGCGAGCTCCAGAACGCTGCGCCCGTGCTTCTCCGCGATCGCCGCCAGGGCCTCGACGGTGTCGAGTCGCTCCTCGGTGACGTAGGAGTCGCGCCCTCCCAGGCGGGAGCCGGCCGGGACGGGAGCACCGCGGCGGATCTTGCCGGTGAGCAGGCCGTTGGCGAGCGGGAAGTAGGGCAGGACGCCGAGGCCGTAGTGCAGGGCGGCCGGGACCAGTTCCCGCTCGGCGGAACGCTGGAGCAGGGACCACTCGTTCTGCGCCGACACGAAGGGGACCGCGCCCGTTTCGCGGGCCACGTGGGCGGCCTCGGCGAGCTGCCACCCGCTGAGGTTGGAGTGCCCGATGTAACGGATCTTCCCCTCGGTGACGAGCTCGGTGAGCGCGGCGAGGGTCTCCGCGATGGGGGTGGCCGGGTCGGGGCTGTGCAGCTGGTAGAGGTCGATGTGGTCGGTGTCCAGGCGGCGCAGGGACTCCTCCACGGCGCGCCGGATGTAGGCGCGGCCGCCCCGGGAACCGGCTGCGGGCCCGTACCCCATGTCGACGCCGTCGTAGCCGAACTTGGTGGCCAGGACCACCTGGTCCCGGCGGCCCTTGAGGGCCTGCCCGAGGTGGGTCTCGGAGCCGCCGGCGCCACCGTAGATGTCGGCGGTGTCGAGGAGGGTGATGCCCGCGTCGAGGGCGGCGTCGACGACGGAGCGGGTGGCCTGGGCGTCGAGACGGCCACCGAAGTTGTTGCAGCCGAGGCCGACGGCGGAGACCTTCAGTCCGGAACTGCCCAGGGGGAGATAACGCATGCGGGTTCTGCCTCCACGCTCGTCCGATACATGATCAATCGATCGGTTCGCAGTCTAGGCACAAGCGGCCTGGCCCGCCCCGGTGTTCGAGCCCGGTTGGCGTGAACACCGTGTGACGGGGCCATCGGTCGGCGAACCGGACCGGCGGCGCTGCTCCACGACGCCGGGCCGAGGCATCCCACAGGCCGTAGGCGCATGAACGACCGGGCCAACCCACGGGAGTTGAGCGCGATCGATCGAACCGTTCGTTTCGTTTGCCCACCATGACCGGCACCGCCGGAGCGGAGCCACACCCGGCCGACGGGGGCTGAGAGGGGGGCGACGTGCGGGCACATGTCCACCGGACGCCCGGAGTGATCAGCCGGGTGGGACGGCCGGGACCCGGCACGGACGGGGTCGCGAGCTCCCGCCCCGGGTATGGCGCCGGTGGTTGGATGGTCGTGCCGACCACCGGGTACTACGTCGCGGACGCCCTGCGGGGCACCCGGGAGGCGGTCGAGGCGCGGGGCGCGCGACTGACCGGGGGGCTGACGCGGTACCTGCCGGGCGAGGACCGGCTGCTGTCGGCGGGGCCGAAGGGTTGCTGCTGACCCCGAGCTGGAACGACGGCGTACCGGCCCCCGGGGAAGGCGCCTGGACGGCGGAGCCGGCGGTGCTGGCGGAGCGGTCGACGCCACCCGGGCATCGGCTCGACCGGGCGGGTTCGGAGCACGCGCACGGCGCGGCGGGGCGGTAGGGCATCTGGTGGAACGCGGCCACCGGCGTACCGCCCTGGCGCCGGCCGGGAGACACCGACGGCGGTGCGGCTGCGGGCGGGGTACGAGGCAGCCCTGGCCGCGTTCGGACTGAAGCCGGCACCGGTGCGGCCACCGAAGGGAACGCCGCCGCGCGCGAGGGTGCCGTGGACACCGCGGCGTCCGACGGAACCGGGGGGGTCCTGGCCGGGCGGGCTGTAGGTGGCGGACCGGCTCGCGCGGATCCTGGACCATCTCGCCGCCGCGGTGACGACGGGTGCGGTGACGGCCGCCCTGGTCCACGACGACGCCGACGCCATCATGCTCATCCCGGGGCTCCGGGCGCGGGGCGTGCGGGTACCCGAGGACCTGGCCGGGCCGGCCGACGCACGGGCGGCGGACCGGCTGCCGGACCGGCCGTCCGGGGACGAGGGCCCGCGCCGACACCTGGAACTGCTCCCCCGCCTGAACGTCCGGGCGGGACCACCACGAAGTGATCGTGTCAGTCGACTCGCGCGGTCGCTCTTGACGGTGGGGCGGCCCGCACGAAGGATGGCTGCGTTCTCCCGCCCGTCGCCACACGCGGTCGCCCGTAGGAGCCGCCCCATGTCGCGCAGCTTCGCCGTCCTCGCCCCGCCCACGCGGTCAAGGGCCGTACCGCACCCGACATGGCGCCGGTGGGCGACCCGCAGGACGGTGCGGGTGAACTCCGTGTCCCCACGCACGTGTCGTTCCCCGAGCCGCGGCCGGGCTTTGTGACGATCTCCCTGTTCATCCGCACGGCCATCCGTAACGGCTCCACGTCGAGCGGCCCCATCCCGTGCGTCCCGGCCTCCGGCCCCGACCTCCGGCCCGTTCATGTCCCCCTCGCGCCGACCTTCCCCGGCCACCGGCGCTTCCGGCGCCCGGGTCTCACCGCAGGAGCCGTCAAGTGACCCGTCCCGACCTCTCCTCCCGGCCCACCACCGTGCTCGCCATGAGCCCCGCCACCCGTGAGGCCGTTCTGACCCGCCGGGTCCTGCCGGAGCTGCTGCGCGTCGCCGATGTCGACCCCGAACTGCTGATCAGCGACTTCGCCCGGGAGGACGACCCGTCGCTCCGCAGCCGGCTGGCCCGCGCCGAGGTGCTGTTCACCGGCTGGGGCTGCCCGCCGCTCGACGAGGACGCGCTGCGCCGGATGCCGCGGCTGCGAGCCGTCGTCCACTCCGCCGGGAGCGTCAAGCACCATGTCACCGCGGCCTGCTGGGAGCGGGGGCTGCTGGTCTCGAGTGCGGCCGCCGCCAACGCGGTACCGGTCGCCGAGTACACGCTCGCCGCGATCCTGTTCACCAACAAGCGGGTGCTGGAGTCCGCGCACGCCTACCGCTCCCTGCGCGGTCCGGTGGACCTGCTGCGCCGCTATCCGGAGGTCGGCAACTACCGGCGCACCGTGGGGCTCGTGGGTGCCTCCCTGATCGGACGGCGGGTGCTGGAGCTGCTGCGCCCCTTCGATCTGCGGGTCCTGGTGAACGATCCGTACGCCGACGCCGGCGAGGTCGCCGCTCTCGGCGGGGAGCTCTGCCCGCTGGACGAACTGCTGCGCCGCAGTGACGTGGTGAGCCTGCACGCCCCGGCGCTCCCGCAGACCCGCCATCTGCTCGACGCCTCCCGGCTGGCCCTGATGCCGGACGGCGCGACCCTCGTCAACACGGCGCGGGGCACGCTCGTCGACACTGCGGCCCTGACCGAGGAGCTGGTCTCCGGGAGGCTGCACGCCGTGCTCGACCACACCGAACCCGAGGTGCTGCCGGCCACCTCGCCGCTCTTCAACCTCCCGAACGTGCTGCTCACCCCGCACATCGCCGGATCGCTCGGCGGTGAGCTGGGCCGGCTGGCGGCCAGCGCCGTCGAGGAGCTGGAGCGGTACGCACGCGGCCTGGACTTCCGCTACCCCGTGGACCCGGACCGTTTGGCCCACTCCGCCTGACCGGCCGCGGCCACCAGTCGCACCAGGTGCTCCCGTCCCCCCGCGAGCCCTCGGGCCAGTTCCGCGGCCTCGGGGTACCAGCGCTTCTCGTACTCCCAGCACAGCCATCCCCCGGCAGGCACCCGTGCCACCGCCCCGGCCAGCGGCAGCACCCCGGCGCCGAGTGCGAGCGGGGTGAGCTCCCGCGCGGACGCCACGTCCTTCACCTGGAGGTAGCCGAGGTGGGCTCCCAGCAACCGGCTCGACTCGGCCGGTGCCTCGCCGCCCAGCCAGGTGTGGAGCACGTCCCACAGCGCGCCCGCGCCGGGGTGTCCGACGGCGTCGAGCACCCGGGCGGCGGCCGCCGCGGTGCGGTGCGAATCGTGGGTCTCCAGCAGGATCCGCACTCCGTTCCGGGCTGCGAGGGGGGCCGCCGCGCACAGTCGGCGGACGGCATGGGCATCGGCTTCGGCCTCGGGCAGATCACCCCCGCCGGGGAAGACCCGGACGTACGGGGCTTCGAGATCGGCCGCGAGCCGGACCAGGTCCCGCAGCTCGGCGAGGACCGGCCCGTCCTCCCCGGCCGCCGCCACCCTCGCGTACCCGGCCACCGCGAGGACGCGCACCCCGGCCCGGGTGACGGCCCGCAGCCCGGCCGCCCGGTCCGCGCGCGGACTCCCGGGGTGCAGCGGTTCCTCCCAGTGGGCCCGCAGTTCGAGGCCGTCGTAGCCGTGCTCGGCTGCCAGCCGGGCGCTCCGGGCGAGGGAGGTCCCGGGCACGCCCAGCGTGGAGAAGGCGTACCTCACGGTCTCCTCCGTCCGGCCGGAGGCGGGGCGGTGGAGCCCCGCACCATGAGCTCGGTGGGCAGGGTGGTGATGCCCCCCGGAGGAAGGGCCCGCCGCCCGGTCACCAGCCGCGCCGCGAGCACGCCCGCCTCGCGCAGTGGCACCCGGACGGTGGTGAGGGCGGGCGCGGTGTCGATGGCGAACGGCAGGTCGTCGAAGCCCGCGACGGACACGTCCTGGGGGATCCGCAGGCCCGCCTCGCGCAGGGCGGCGGCGGCGCCGGTGGCCACGGTGTCGTTGGCGGCGGCCACGGCCGTGAAGGGTCTTCCCCGGCGCAGCAGCTCGCGGGTGGCGTCATAACCCGCGGAGCGCTCGAAGCCGGCGTGGACGGTGAGCGCGGCGCAGGCGTCGGACCGGGCCGGATCCCGCCGCTCCAGAGCGGCCCGGTGGCCGGCGAGCCGCTCCCGGGTGGTGCTCAGTCCCGGCGGGCCCGCCAGGTAGGCGATGTGCCGGTGGCCGAGCGTCAGCAGGTGCTCGGCGAGGCGGAAGGCACCTCCGTGGTCGTCGAACGTGATGGTGGCGACGGACAGGGCGGGGGGTATCGGCAACGGCGGGCGCCCGCAGAGGACCACGCGCGTCCCTGCGGCCGCCATCCGGGAGACACGGGCGGCGAGCGCGGCGCTGTGGTCCGGATCCTCGGCGGCCCCGCCCGTCAGGACGACTCCGCCGGCCCGCTGGCCCTCCAGCAGCCCGAGGTAGGCGGTCTCGGCGTCCGGGTCGCCCGCCGTGTTGCAGACCACGGCCAGTCTTCGCGCCTCCCCGGGCCCGGCGGGATCGAGCGCGCTCTGCAGGGAGCCCGCGAGGATGCCGAAGAAGCTGTCGGCGACGTCGTGGACGAGCACGCCGACCAGATCGGAGGTGGCCGCGGCCAGCGCCCGGGCGGGGGCGTTGGCGATGTAGCCCAGTTCCTCCACGGCCTGCTCCACACGGGTGCGGGTGCCGCCGGCCACCGGGTATCCGCCGTTGAGCACGCGGGAGACCGTGGCGGAGGACACCCCCGCTCGCGCCGCGACCTCGGCAAGAGTCACCGCCATCTCGAACCCCTCCTCCTCGGCCCGGCCGTCCGCCCGGGTCATCGTCCCATCCGTTGTGTGGATCTCCATTCTGCTCGATCGAGCAAGCGCTTTCCATCACTCGAACGTGTGTTGTGTCGCGGAGGTGAGCGGCTCTAGCCTGATGGAACAGAAAGCGCTTTCTATCGAGAAGGAACCACCGGCACGGAGGGACGCGGAGACCATGGAACGCAGGACGATCAGGATCGCGATGAACGGCGTGACCGGGCGGATGGGGTACCGCCAGCATCTGGTCCGCTCCCTGCTGGCCCTGCGGGAACAGGGCGGGCTGGACCTCGGGGACGGGACGGCGCTGTGGCCGGAGCCCGTCCTGGTCGGACGCCGGGAGCCGGCCCTCCGGGCCATCGCCGAGCGGCACGGCCTGGAACACGTCTCCACCGATCTGACGGCCGTACTGGCCGACCCGGAGGTGGAGGTCTACTTCGACGCCCAGGTGACCGCCGCGCGGGAGACGGCGGTCCGTCAGGCCATCGCCGCCGGGAAGCACGTGTACTGCGAGAAACCCACGGCCCTGACCTTCGAATCCTCGCTGGAGCTGGCCAGACTCGCCGCGGCGGCGGGCGTCAAGCACGGCGTGGTGCAGGACAAGCTGTTCCTCCCGGGCCTGCTGAAGCTGAGGCGGCTGATCGAGGGCGGGTTCTTCGGCGAGGTCCTGTCCGTGCGCGGCGAGTTCGGCTACTGGGTCTTCGAAGGCGACTGGCAGCCGGCGCAACGGCCCTCGTGGAACTACCGGGAGCAGGACGGCGGAGGCATCGTCACCGACATGTTCCCGCACTGGGAGTACCTGCTGCACGAGCTGTTCGGCCGGATCCGCACGGTACAGGCCCTCACCCGCACCCACATCGGCCGCCGCTGGGACGAGGACGGCAAACCGTACGAGGCCACGGCGGACGACGCCGCGTACGGCATCTTCGAGCTGGAGGGCGGGGCCGTCGCCCAGATCAACTCCTCCTGGGCCGTGCGGGTCCACCGCGACGAGCTGGTGGAGTTCCAGGTGGACGGGACGCACGGGTCGGCGGTGGCGGGGCTGCGCGGCTGCCGGGTCCAGCACCGGGCCTCGACCCCGAAGCCGGTGTGGAATCCGGATCTCGCACCGACCGAGCCGTTCCGGGCGCAGTGGCAGGAGGTACCGGACAACAGCCCGGCGGACAACGCCTTCAAGGCCCAGTGGGAGCTCTTCCTGCGCCACGTCGTGCGGGACGAACCCTGGCGGTGGGACCTGCTGGCGGGTGCGCGGGGGGTGCAACTGGCCCGCCTCGGGCTGCGCTCCAGCGCCGAGGGCCGCAGGCTGCCGGTGCCGGAGGTCGTGCTGTGAACGGGATCCGGCTCCCGTCGGCGGACGGAGGGTTCCGTCTGCACCGGCCGTCGCGGCATCCGCTCGGGCCGTTCACCCGCGGCCCGGCCCGCAGCCGCGTCCTCTACTCCGCCGCGCACGTGGCCACCGCCCCGGCACCGGAGGCGGGTGGCCCGGTGGTCGACTGGGAGGCCACGCTCGCCTTCCGCCGCCGGCTGTGGGCGCTGGGCCTCGGGGTCGCCGAGGCGATGGACACCGCCCAGCGGGGCATGGGCCTGGACTGGACCGCCGCGGCGGAGCTGATCCGCCGTTCGGCGGCCGAGGCCCGGACCGTGGGCGGCCGCATCGTCTGCGGCGCGGGGACCGACCAGCTCCCCGCGGGGCGCCCGCACCACCTGGCGGCGATCACCGCCGCGTACGAGGAGCAGCTCGCGTACGTGGAGTCCTGTGGTGCGGGGGCCGTTCTGATGGCTTCCCGTGCCCTTGCCGCCGCGGCCCGCTCCCCCGAGGACTATCTGGAGGTGTACTGCGGACTCCTGCGGCAGAGCACCCGTCCGGTCGTCCTGCACTGGCTGGGGCCGGTGTTCGACCCCGAGCTGAAGGGCTACTGGGGCCACGAGGACCTCGACGAGGCGACGGACGTCGTACTGAAGATCGTTTCCGAGTGCCCGGAGAGGGTGGACGGGATCAAGATCTCGCTGCTGGACGCGGAGCGGGAGTGTGACATCAGACGGCGGCTCCCGGCGGGCGTGCGCTGCTACACCGGTGACGACCACCACTATCCGCAGCTGATCGCCGGTGACGGGGAGCTGGCCAGCGACGCCCTGCTGGGGATCTTCGACCCGATCGCCCCGATCGCCGCCCGCGCGGCCCAGGCCCTCGATCTCGGGGACCCTGACGGATTCCGGGCACTGCTGGATCCGACGGTGTCCCTGGCCCGGCACCTGTTCGCCCCGCCGACCCGCCATTACAAAACGGGGATCGTCCTGCTGGCCTGGCTCGCGGGATATCAGGAGCACTTCACGCTCCTGGGCGGGCACCAGTCGGCCCGTTCGCTCCCGCACCTGGCGACCGCGTACGAACGGGCAGACCTGTTGGGCCTGTTCCCCGATCCGGAGCTGGCCGCCGACAGGATGCGCGCGCTCCTCGCGGCGCACGGAGCGGGCGCGTGAGCCGGGCCGGGGCGCCGGACCGGCTGAGCCTCAACCAGGAGACGGTCCGGCAGTGGTCGCTGCCGGAGCTGGTGGCCGGGTGCGCCGAGGCCGGGGTGGGCGCCGTCGGGCTGTGGCGGGACCCCGTACGCCGTTTCGGGGTGCGGGAGACGGCGAAGCTGGTCGCCGGCTCCGGACTGCGGGTCAGCTCCCTGTGCCGCGGCGGGTTCTTCACGGCCTCCGATCGGGCCGGCCGGGCCGTCGCGCTCGATGACAACCGGCGTGCGGTCGAGGAGGCGGCCGAGCTGGGGGCGGACACCCTGGTGCTGGTCTCGGGTGGGCTGGCGGAGGGTGAACGCGATCTGGTCGAGGCGCGGCGCAGGATCGTCGGCGTCCTGGACGAGCTGGCGCCCTGGGCCTGGGGGCACGGGGTGCGGCTGGGGATCGAGCCGCTGCATCCGATGTTCGCGGCCGACCGTTGCGTGGTCTCCACCCTGGGCCAGGCCCTCGACATCGCCGAGCGGTATCCGGCGCACCAGGTGGGTGTGGTGGCCGACTCCTACCACGTGTGGTGGGACGAACGGCTGGAGGCGGACCTGCGGCGGGCCGGTGAGGCCGGGCGGATCGTGTCCGTGCAGGTGGCCGACTGGGTGACCCCGCTCCCCGAGGGGGTGCTGCTCGGCCGGGGGCAACTGGGCGACGGCTGCGTCGACCTGCGGGGCTTCCGGGAGACGGCGGACGCGGCCGGCTACCGGGGGCCGGTGGAGGTGGAGATCTTCCATCCGGGGCTGTGGGCCCGCGATGGCGCCGAGGTGCTGCGGGAGGTGATCGACCGCTACCGCGAACACGTCGAGTGACGGCGGGTCACGGCGGACGAAGACGGGAGACCGGGCCGAAGGGGCCGGTCGGGATCGGACAAGGAGCATGCGATGACGGACGTGTGGAGTCGGCGCGCCTTCCTCTCCGCGGCGGGCGGAGGCGCGCTGCTGCTGGGGGCACCCGCCGTACGGGCGGGGGCCTCGCCCGCGGCAGTGGACTGGGCGGCCCTGCGTGCGGCCTGGCGGCATCTGCTGCTGGGCGGCGGATTCCCGGCGACCGCCGAGCCGTTCCGTTCACGGCTGACCGAGCTCGGGGAGACGGCGCGGGGGTGGGCCGCCGCGATGGCCACGGCACCCGGTTCTCTCTGGCCCGATCTGGGGTTCGCCACGGATCCCGAGAAGATGCTGCAGAGCTACTACCGGTTGCGGACGATGGCGGAGGCCTATGTCCGGCCGGGCACCGGGCTCACCGGGGACGCGGCGCTGCTGTCGGCTCTGCTCGGCGGCCTCGACCAGATGCACGCGCAGGTGTACCACGCGGGCCAGGTGCGCTACGGGAATTGGTTCTGCTGGCAGATCGGGGCGCCACAGGCGCTGCTGGACACGTGCGTGCTGCTGTACGGGGAGTTGACGCCGGACCGGCTCGCCGCGTTCTGCGCGGCGGTCGACCACTTCGTGCCGGACTCCGCCGTGGCCGCCTACGGCGGGACGAGCACGGGAGCCAACCGGGTCGACCTGTGCAGGGTCCTGGCCGTGCGCGGGGTGGTGGGCGCGGATCCGGCGAAGATCGCCCTGGCCGGGGAGGCGCTCGCGCCGGTTTTCCCGTACGTCACCGGCGGGGACGGGCTCTACCGCGACGGGTCGTTCGTCCAACACAGCTGGGTGCCGTACACGGGGACCTACGGCGCGGTGCTCCTGGGCGGTCTCGGTCTGCTGTTCGCGCTGCTGAAGGGCACCCCCTGGGAGGTCACGGATCCGGGGGCGCGGATCGTCTTCGACGCGGTGGAGCGGGCCTGGGCCCCCTTCCTGTTCAACGGGCTGGCCATGGACTGCGTGTCCGGGCGGGCGGTCAGCAGGGGGATCGCCGCCCTGGACGCACGGCAGGTCCAGCAGGACGACCACACCCGGGGGCACGCACTGCTGGCGGCGGTCCTGCAGCTCGCCGAGGGGGCGAGTCCGGCCGAACGCATGCGCTGGCGCGGGCTGGTGAAGGGGTGGACGACGCGGGCGCACTACAGCCCCCCGGCCGGCGACCGCAGCCTCGGGCTTGCCTCGCTCGCGGCGCTGGCCGAGCTCGAAGCCGACGTCTCGGTGGCGGCGCTGCCCGAACCCGTCGGGCACCGGCTGTTCTCCTCGATGGACCGGGCAACGCACCGACGGCCCGGCTGGGCGGCCTCGCTCTCCCTGGCCTCGCGACGCATCGCGCACTACGAGACGGGAAACGGTGAGAACCTGCGCGGATGGCACACCGGCAGCGGAATGCTCGCCTGGTGGGGGTCCTCGTACGGCAACGGCCAGTACTCGGACGCCTTCTGGCCCACCGTCGACCCGTACCGGCTGCCCGGCACCACGGTGGCGCGCAAGACCCTGGCCGACGGCGCGGGCGGCGACTGGGGCGCGCCGCGGCCCGACGCGGCGTGGGTGGGAGGGAGCACCGACGGGGAGTTCGCGTCGGTGGGCCAGCACCTGCGCGGCCTCGGCAGCACCCTGGAGGCCCGGAAGTCGTGGTTCTTCCTGGCCGACACGGTGGTCTGCCTGGGGTCGGGGATCCGCGCCTCGGACGGGGTCGTGGTCGAGACGGTCGTCGACAACCGCAACCTGGGGGCGGCCGGCGGCCACGCCCTGACGGTGAACGGGGCCGTTCAGCCTTCGGAGCAGGGCTGGTCGGGGGTGTACCCCGCGCCGGGGTGGGCGCATCTGGCGGGCTTCGGCGGGTACGTCCTGCACGGCCCGGGAACCTTCAGGGCTCTGCGGGAGGCGCGTACCGGCCGCTGGAGCGAGGTGAACCGGGGCGGTTCCACCACCGCGCTGACCCGGCGGTACCTCACCCTCTGGTACGACCACGGCACGGATCCGGCGGGCGCGGGCTACGCCTACCAGCTCCTCCCGGGGGCCGGGGCGGACCGGACCGGGGCGCGGGCCGCCGCGTCGGGGTGGATGGCCGTCCTCGCCAACGACGAGGCGGCCCAGGGGGTGGCGGTGGGCTCCCTCGGCTTCACGGGCGTCAACTTCTGGCGGGCCGGGGTGGCGGGTCCACTGGAGGCGAGTGCTCCGTGCTCGGTCACGGTGCGGGAGAGGGGGGACGGCACGGCGACGGTGTGCGTCGCCGACCCTGCCCGGGCGGTGGAGGCGCTGGACGTGGTGTGGGGCCGGCCCGTCGTGGCGGTGCTGTCGAAGCCGCCGAGCCTGCTGTCGGTCGCGACGGGACCGCGGTTGCAACTGCGGTTCGGTAACCTCACCACGGCCGCCGGAGCGAGCCAGGAGGTGGTGGTACTGCTGGGGTGACAGGGGTGGATCGGGTGGGTTGATCGGGTGGGGCCTCCGGTCGGAACGTGGCGGCTGGGGCGACAATGAGCAGGCGACGGATTCGACGGCTTGGGGGGAACGCAATGCTGACCGGGATCGTGATCGACGCACTGGATGTCGCGCACATGGACCGCTTCTGGCAGGAGGCGACACGGGGCAGGACGGACGGTCTGCGCCTGCGGTTCGTGCCGACGGCAACGCCGAAGGCGGGCAAGAACCGGCTCCACCTCGACCTGGCCGGGGGGCCGGACTGGGAAGCCGAGGTGGAGCGCCTGCTCACGCTCGGTGCGAGGCGGGTCGACATCGGCCAGGGGGACGTCCCGTGGGACGTCCTGGCCGATCCGGAGGGCAACGAGTTCTGCGTGCTGCGTCCGGGACATCCGGGCGTGCTCGCCGACTCCGGGCTCGTCGCCATCTGCCTCGACATCGACGAGGAGGACCGCCGCGCGCAGCCGGCCTTCTGGCAGGCCGGGGCCGACTGGCACGCGGTCGAGTCCCACGACTGGGGCGTCCGGCTCCGTCGCACACCCACCAGCCCGGTCTCCCTGGTGATGGGGCCGCCTGCGGCGCCCAAGGCGGGACGGAACAGACTGCGACTGGAGGTCACCCATCGCGACCGGGAACCGGGCGAGTTCCTCGACGCCGGCGGGAACGAGTTCCACGTCACGAGCTGACCCCGGACGGATCCTCGTCCGGAGCCCGTTCCGGCTCCTCGCTCCGTCCGCGGGAGGCATGTCCGACGCGGTGACGGGGAGGCGGCGGGCGTGACATAACGTGCCCGCATGGATCAGGAGCACATAGCCGGCGGCGCCGAGGGTGCGGGCCGGCGGCGTTTTCTCGCCATGGCGACGGGGGCGGCCACGGTCGCCGGGATCGGCGCGGTGGCCGGCTGCGGTACGGGTGACGGTGACGCCTCGAAGGGAGCCGGGGCGGACCGGGGGCCGAAGCCGGACGGCTCCGCGTCGGCGCACGCGCCGGGGGCCGGGTTCGATGTGAAGGCCGAGAACGCCCGGCCCGGCAACGCCGACTGGCACGTGACCAAGGCCGGTCCGGCCCGCGCCATCGAGGGCTTCGCGGACCGGGTGTCGGTCCTGCCCGGCGAGTCCTTCGGGCTGCACGTGTCGACCACCGCACCCCGGTTCACCGTCTCCGCCTACCGGATGGGCTGGTACGGCGGGGCCCGGGCCCGCCTGGTGTGGCGATCGGAGGCGCTGCCCGGGGGCCGCCAGGCGGAGCACGTGGTGGAGCCCGGGACCCGCATGGTCCGCACCCGGTGGCCGCGTACCGCCTCGGTCGACACCACGGGCTGGCCCGAAGGCTGTTACCTGCTGAGGCTCGACGCGCAGGGCGGCGAGGGCCAGCGGTTCGTGCCGGTCACCGTCCGCTCGGCGGCGACGGCCGGACGGACGGTGATCGTCAACGCGGTGGCGACCTGGCAGGCGTACAACCGGTGGGGCGGGTACGGCAGCTACGACGGTCCGAGCGGCGGATACGCCTCGCGTTCGCTCGCCGTGACCTTCGACCGGCCGTACGAGTACGACGACGGCGCGGGGCTGTTCCTCGTCTACGAAGCACCCCTGGTCGCGCTGGCGGAGCGGCTCGGGATACCCCTCGCGTACGCGACGACCACCGATGTGGCGCGGGAGAAGCGGCTGCTGGAGGGGGCGTCGGCGGTGCTCTCGCTCGGCCACGACGAGTACTGGTCGCCGGAACAGCGCGCGCACTTCACCGCGGCGCGCGACGCGGGCACCAACATCGCGGTCCTGGGTGCGAACTGCTGCTTCCGCCGGATCCGGCTGGAGGCCTCGGACCTGGGCCCGGACCGTACGGTCGTCTGCTACAAGTCCTCCTACGACCAGGATCCCGGCTTCAAACGGGGCCATCCGGCCACGGTCGACTTCCGCTCGCCGCCCGCGGCGGACCCCGAGAGCTCCCTGCTCGGCGTGATCTACGACGGGTACCCGGTGGATGCCCCGTACGTGGTCACGAACCCGGGCCACTGGCTGTTCGAGGGAACGGGCGTCAAGGCCGGCGACAGCTTCGCGCACCTGGTCGGCGTCGAGTACGACAAGGTCGACACCGGTTTCCCGACGCCCCGCCCGATCGAGATCCTGGCCCACTCCCCGGTGGTGTGCGAGGGACGGCCCAGCCACCAGGACTCGGCCTACTACACCGTGCCCGGCGGGGCGGGGGTGTTCGCGACGGGCACGATGCGCTGGGTCGAGGCCCTCGACGCGTCGGGCGACGGCCGCGGCACCGCCAACCACGGCCTGGACGCCCGCGCCGGCGCGCTGACCACGCGGGTGACGGAGAACCTGCTGCGGGCCTTCGCCACGGGACCCGCCGGGCGGAGCCGCCCCGCGCGGGACAACGTCAAGGAGGTGTACGGCGGACCGTGAGGCCTGCGGGCCGCATGCGGCGAAATCGGTGGACTGCGCCCGGACGGGCTGATTAGGATCACGAGTACGGCATCGCGTGTCGGTCACCGACCGGGTGAGGCATGGAGGTGCCGTGACATGCCTTGCGGAGGCATTCACCCATGTCGGTCCAGTTGAACCACACGATCATCCACTCCCGTGACAACCGGGAGTCCGCCGAATTCCTGGCGCACATCCTCGACCTCGAAGTCGGCCCCGAGTGGGGTCCCTTCGTCCCGGTGTCCACCGCGAACGGGGTCACCCTCGACTTCGTCACCATCCCCGCGGAGTCCATCACCGCGCAGCACTACGCGTTCCTCGTCTCGGAGGCGGAGTTCGACGCCGCGTTCGAGAAGATCCAGGCCGCGGGCATCCCGTACTTCGCCGACCCGCACGGCAAGCACCCGGGCGAGATCAACCACAACGACGGCGGGCGCGGGGTCTACTTCCCGGACCCGGACGGGCACGGCATGGAGATCATCACCCGCCCGTACGGCGGCTAGGCAAGGCCCGGCGGAGACATCGCGGCACCAGGAGGGGCCCGCGGCGCAGTATGCGCCGCGGGCCCCTCCGCCTGTCCGGACGGGAGGGGCTCCGGGCCGCCTGTGGACAGATAGTCTTCGCGAAGATAATCTATGCACAGAACATCAGGCGTCGAAGGAGACCGCATCATGTGGACGTACGAGCACAGCGTCGAGACCACCGCCACCGCCTCGTCGGTCTGGCACCTGTGGGCCGACGTCGAGCGCTGGGCGGACTGGAACTCCGAGATCGAGAAGATCGAGATCGACGGGCCCTTCGCGGTCGGCACCCGCATCACCATGATCCCGCCCGGTGAGGATCCGATCCCGCTGCTCGTCGCGGAGGCCGTGGAAGACGAACTCTTCGTCGACGAGGCCCGGTTCGGGGGCCTGTTGCTGCGCACCCTGCACCGCGTCGACCCGGCCGGTCAGGGCCGGATCCGCGTGACCTACCGGATGGAGATCACCGGAGCGGGCGCGGACGAGGCCGGCCCCAAGATCGGACCGGGCATCACCGCCGACTGGCCGGACACCATGGCCGCGCTGACCCGACTGGCCGAGGCCGCCGATACGGACAGGGCGCACCGGGCGGACGAGGCGAACGAGGTGGCGGGCTGATGGCGCTGCGGCCCGCCGACAGCCCCGGCTTCCTGCTCTGGCACGCCACGCTGCGCTGGCAGCGCGACATCGCCGCGGCACTGGCCCCGATCGGCCTCACCCACGTGCAGTTCGTGCTGCTCGCCTGTGCCTGGTGGCTCAACGGGCAGGGCGAACACCCCAACCAGCTGGCCCTGGCGCGCCAGGCCGGCACGGACGTCAAAATGACCTCCCAGGTGCTTCGGGCCCTGGAGCAGAAGGGGCTCGTCGAGCGGGAGGTCGACCCGGCCGACACCCGGGCCAAACGGCTCCGGGTCACGGAGGCGGGCGCCGAGCTGGCGCCCCGGGCGATCGCCGCCGTCGAGGCCGCCGATGCGGAGTTCTTCCGCGTCGTCCCCCTGGACGAGGCCCTGCCCCTCCTGCGCCGCCTGGCCCTCCCCGAGGAGTGACCCCAAGCCCCGGCCCCAGACCCGACCCCGAGCGCCAGCCCCGGCCCCAGCCCCAGCCCCGGCGCGGCCCTGACCGGGTCTGCCACGGCCGGGCGGGGCGCACCTCGACCCGCCCCGTCCGAGCCCGCAGGAGGCGGGGGCGTCACGCCCGGCCGACGCGCCCCCTCGGCACGGGACGTGAACGTGCGTCAGGGCCCGGCCGTTCCGCCCGGTGCGTGTCGCCGTCGTGCGGCGGGCGGTTCCGGGGGGAGATAGACGATGCTGGGGGCGCCCGTGGTCGGGTGGGTGCCGATGCGCGTGCGGACACCATAGACCTCGGCCAGCAGGTCCTCCGTCAGCACGTCGCCCGGCACCCCCGCCGCGACCACCCGGCCGCCCGCCAGGACGTACAGCCGGTCGCAGAAGGAGGCCGCCAGGTTGAGGTCGTGCAGGACCAGCAGGCTCGTCGTGGGCAGGCCGCTCACCAGGTCCAGGACCTCCAGCTGGTAGCGGATGTCGAGGTGGTTGGTCGGCTCGTCCAGGGCGAGGAGGCCCGTTTCCTGGACGAGGGCGCGGGCGACGAGCGCGCGCTGGCGTTCCCCGCCGGACAGTTCCTCGAAGCGCCGAGCCGCGAAGGCGGCCGCGCCGACCGTCTCCAGGGCCCTGTCGACGCGCAGTGCGTCCCCCGGGCCGTCCTGTTCCCAGAACCGCTTGTGCGGGCTGCGCCCCATGGCGACGGCCTCCCGGACCGTCAGGCCCAGGGCGCCGGCGCCGTCCTGGGGAACGGCAGCCACCTTCCGGGCCCGCTCCTTGACGCTCATCGGGCCCGCGTCCTCCCCGTCGAGGAGCACGCGGCCGGCGGTGGGCCGCAGCGTGCCGTAGACGCAACGCAGCAGTGTGGTCTTGCCGCTGCCGTTCGGCCCGACCACGGCGACCGTCTCCCCCGGCCGGGCGGTCAGGTCGACTCCGCGCAGCAGCGGCTGCCCGTCGATCTCGTAACGCACGGCCTCGACGGTGAGTTCCACCGGACTCCCCGTCATCCGCCCACCACCCCCTCGCCGCGGCCGGACCTGCGCAGCATCCACAGGAAGAACGGCCCTCCCACCAGTGCGGTGACCACGCCGACCGGTATCTCCTCGGGCGCGGCCGCCGTACGGGCCAGCAGGTCGGCCAGCGTCAGGAACACGGCCCCGCCCAGAGCGGCGACGGGCAGCAGGGCGCGGTGCCCGGCGCCCACCACCATCCGGGCGGCGTGCGGAACCATCAGCCCGACGAAGCCGATCGCCCCGCTGGAGGCCACCAGCACCCCGATCACGAGGGAGGTGAGCACGAACGCGGCGGCCCGGAACCGGCCGGTGTCCAACCCGAGGGTGTGCGCGCCCTCCTCCCCCGCGAGCAGCAGGTCGAGGGGCCGGGCCAGGGTGACGAGCACACCGGTCCCGACGAACAGCGCGGCCGCGGGCAGGGCCAGTTCGTCCCAGCGGGCCCCGCCCAGGCCGCCCAGCGTCCAGAACAGCACGGAGCGCATCTGGTCGGGGCTCGCGGACAGTACGAGCACCAGGCTGGTCAGCGCGGAGAGCACGTACTGCACGGCGACTCCGGCCAGGATCAGCCGGCCGGTGGTCATGGTGCCGCCGCGCCGGGCCAGGGCGTAGACGGTGACGAGCGCGGCCATCGACCCGGCGAACGCGGCGAGCGGCACCCCGGCCCCGCCCAGGAAGCCGACGGCGCCCGCACCGGCGGCCGTACCGAAGACGATGACGAGCACGGCCCCGGCGGAGGCGCCCGAGGAGGCGCCGAGCAGGAAGGGGTCGGCGAGCGGGTTGCGCACGAGGGCCTGGAGCACCGCGCCGGCGACCGCGAGTCCGGCGCCGACGACCGCACCGAGCAGGACGCGCGGCATGCGGACGTCCCACACGATGGAGGCGAAGGCTCCGCCCCGCGCGCCCGGTCCGGCGAGGACCAGGTCGAGGACCTTGCCGGGGGCGATCCGTACGGGGCCCAGGGCGAGCCCCGCCACCGCCGACGCCGCCAGCGCGGCGGCGAGGAGCAGGAGGACGGTGGCGGTCCGGCCGCGGGTCACGCGGCGTCGGGGTGCAGTTGGCGGCCCAGGGACTCGACGGCGTCGGCGACGCGGACGCCGAGCACGGCGGAGGAGAGCGGCAGCACGACGAACCGCCGGTTCTTGACCGCGGGAACCTCCGCCAGCGCCGGGTCGTTCAACAGGCGCTGCTTCTTGGACTCCACGGTGGTGCCGCCGTAGTCGTAGATGAGGACGACCTCGGGCTTGCGCTCGATGACCTTCTCCCAGGACACGTCGCCGAAGGTGTCGTCGAGGTCGGCGAAGACGTTCGTGCCTCCGGCGAGGGTGACGATTTCGTTGCCGATGCCCTTGCCACCCGAGGTGAAGGCGGAGCCCTCACCGGAGTCGTAGACGAAGACGGGCGGCCTCGGCGCGTCCTTCAGCCGCGCGGTGACGGCGTCGACGCGGCGTTGCTCGTCCTCGACGAGGGCCGCGCCGCGTTCGGGCACGCCGAAGGTCCGGGCGACCTCGGTGATCTCGGTCTTCAGCTGGGCGAGGCCGACCGGGCCCCGGGTGCAGTACTCCACGCTCAGCCGGGAGCCGATGCCGGACCGGGCCAGCCCTTCACGGTCCCGGCCCTGGCCCTTGTCGAAGGCGCTGGCGTAACCGCCGTACACGAAGTCGGGGTCGGCTCCGAGGAGCACCTCCTTGGAGGGGTATTCGCCGGCCAGCACCTTGATCTTGTCGTAGGCGGGCCGGTAGGCGGGGAGCACGGAGTCGTCGAGATAGGCCGTGCCGACCATCCGGTCCTGCAGTCCGAGGGCCAGCATGATCTCGGTGGCGTGCTGGTTCATCGTGACGGCCCGCTCGGGCGGGGCCTGGTAGGTGCTGGTGACACCGCAGTTGGTGACGGTGTACGGGAACCCGGGCGCGGGCCGCGCTCCGGGGCCGGGCCGGACCGCACCGGCGGGTCCGTCGGCCGGCCCGCCGCACGCGGCGAGGGGAACCAGGAAGGCGAGGGCGGCGATTGAGCGCAGGGTTGCGCGGGAACGCGACATGGCGAGGCCTCTCCGGGGGATCCTCGTCCCCGGTCGAAGTGAAGAGGCGGCGCGTCAGTGTCTGACTCCCGGGGCCCGCGGGTCGGCGGAACTCCGGTCACAGTGGCGGGACCGCACCGGATTCGCACCGGTTTCCTGTCCTGCGCCGCCCGGGACAACCCGCACAAGTGTGCCAGATGCCGCCTTTGCCTCGAACGGGGGTCCACAGATCCAACGCGGCCGACCGCCACCGGGGTCGGCGCACGAACGCCCGGGGACGACAGGAGTCGCTCCTACCACCGGGGCGGACGTTCCACTTTCCGCAATCCGCCCTGTCATATGCCTACCGTCGCCCCCACCTGCGGGTCTACGGTGCTGCCACCGGACCCTCCCGGGCCGGCGCCCCTCCCGGCTCCCCACGGGAGGGGCGCCGCGTGCCCGGTGCACAGACATCGGCGGTCCACGTCCCGGACCCGCCGGCGGGTCGGAGTGCGCTGTTCCGGGTCAGGCCCCGTTGTCAGTGGTGGCGGATAGCGTGGGCGCATCATCCGCGAGCAGTTCCTGACTTGCGGGGACGCTGCGGGCTGCAGCTGCACGGCCCCGCCCCGCCGGGCCCTTCAGGGCACGAGAGACCGGCGGGGCGGAGCACCGTCAGGCCTCGGGCGACCGTAGCCGCCGCACGTCGGGGCACTCCTCGTCCACGGCCCGCCGCAACACCACGAGGCCGCCGTTCGCTTGGCTTGCCGCGGCCGGATCTCAGGCCGCGGCTACGACAGTTGCCCGCAGCCACTCGCGCAACAGGGCCTGGTACTCGTCGGAGCCCGCCTGCCCGACCGCGACGAGCGCGCGGATCCGCTCGTTCAGCTCGGCGGCGCGGTCTTCGGCAGGGGTCGGGATCATGTCGCACAGGATATCGGGCCCCACCCGCCATCCGGTCCGCGCTCTCATAAGCCGGCCCGCATGATCCGTACCGTCGTGCTCGACGTCGGCGAGACCCTCACCCGCGACGACCGCCACCGGGCCGGCTGGGCCGACTGGCTCGGCGTCCCCAGGCACACCCTGTCCGGGCTGGTCGGCGCCGTCGTCGTCGACGGCCGCGACAACGCCGACGCGATTCGCCTGCTCCGCCCGGACATCGACGTCGCGGCCGAGTACGCCGCCCGGGAGGCCGCCGGACGCGGCGAACGGCTCGACGAGACCGACCTGTACGTCGGCGACCACCCCGCCAACGACGTCTTCCCCGCGGCGGCCGTCGGCCTGCTGACCGCGCACCTCCGCCGCGGCCCGTGGGGCCACTGGTGGGCTGACGACGAAACCGTCCGGCAGGTCGCCGACTACTCCATCGACTCCCTGTTCGACCTGCCCGACCTGCCCGGCCTGCCCGGCCTGCCCGGCCTCGTCAACCCCGGCCGCCGGGGCGGCAGTCACGGCTGACGCTCCTGAAACACAGCGAACGCCCAGCGGGAGAAAGTTCCCGCTGGGCGTTCGTCGGTGTTCGTGAAGGTGAGTCTTGCAGGGGCGGCAGGATTCGAACCTGCGGCCTACGGTTTTGGAGACCGTTGCTCTGACCAGCTGAGCTACACCCCTTTGGTGGGACCAACCATGACACGGCAGGTCGCGAAGATCCACTGAATTCGGGTGTCGACTCGGGGAAAGTTCGCGGCGGCCCGGCGGGAACCTTCCCCCGCGCTCCCGAACCCAACAGGCCCAGCAGGCGAAAACGGTCACAAGTTACCTCGACGCGTGTAGTGACTTGGCAGGCATTCGACAGTAGAACTTGTTCTCACTCCGTCGAGAGTGAGGAAGATCAAATGAGTGACAAAAGCCTGCACAGCAAGGTGTCCAAGGGCGTGTCACGCCGCGGCTTCATTACCGGAACCGGTTCCATTCTTGGAGCCATGGCCCTGGCGGTCAACACCGTCCCGGCCCGAGCGGAAAGCGCCACCGGGGCGGCCGCCGCGAACGCGCCGATCGACTCCGGTGCCCACGTCCCGGCCCTCGTCATCGGTACCGGCTACGGCGGCTCCGTCGCCGCGCTGCGGCTCGCGCAGGCCGGGGTCGACGTGCACATGATCGAGATGGGCATGGCCTGGGACACCCCCGGCAGCGACGGCAAGATCTTCGCCAACACCACCAAGCCCGACTACCGTTCGTACTGGCTCCGCACCAGGACCAAAGCCCCGCTCAGCAACTTCCTCGGCTTCCCCATCGACAAGGACGTCCCGCGGTACACGGGCATCCTCGATGCCGAGGAGATGGGCGGGATCATCGTCTACCAGGGCCGCGGCGTGGGCGGCGGTTCCCTGGTCAACGGCGGTATGGCGGTGACGCCCAAGCGGCAGAACTTCGCCGCGATCCTGCCGTCGGTGGACGCGGAGGAGATGTACTCCACCTACTACCCGCGCGCCAACGCCGGGCTCGGCGTGGGTCTGATCGACCCTGCCTGGTTCGACACGGTGGACTGCTACCAGTTCGCCCGGGTCGGCCGCAAGCACGCCCAGCGCTCCGGCTTCCCCTTCGTCTTCGTCCCGGACGTCTACGACTGGGACTACATGAAGCAGGAGGTCGCCGGCACCGTCCCCAAGTCCGCCGTCGACGGCGAGATCCTCTACGGCAACAACGCCGGCAAGAAGTCCCTCCAGAAGACCTACCTCGCGGCCGCCCGGGCGACCGGCAAGGTCGCCATCTCCCCGCTTCACCGGGTCACCACCGTCTCCCCCTCGGCCGGTGGCGGCTACGCGGTCGGCATGGAACAGATCGACACCACCGGGGCGGTGGTCGCCACCAAGACCGTCACCGCAGACCGCGTGTTCTTCGCGGCGGGCAGCGTCGGCACCAGCAAGCTCCTGGTCAAGCTGAAGGCCACCGGGGCGCTGGCCGACCTGAACGACGAGATCGGCAAGGGCTGGGGCGACAACGGCAACGTCATGTGCGGCCGGGCCAACCACATGTGGGACCCCACCGGCAACGTCCAGGCCGCCATCCCCTGCGGCGGCATCGACAACTGGGACGCGGGCGGGGCCTTCGCCGAGGTGGCCCCGCTGCCCACGGGGATCGAGACGTACGCCTCCTTCTACCTCTCGATCACCAAGAACCCCAACCGCGCCGAGTTCACCTGGAACGCCGCCGCCGGCAAGGTCGACCTGAACTGGCAGACCGCCTGGAAGCAGCCCTCCATCGACATGGCGAAGAGCATCTTCGACAAGATCAACTCGAAGGAGGGGACGATCTACCGGAGCGACCTCTTCGGCGTCAACAAGATCTGGGGCGACCACCTCACGTACCACCCGCTCGGCGGCGCCGTGCTGAACAAGGCCACCGACAACTACGGCCGCCTGCGCGGCTACACCGGCCTCTACGTGATCGACGGAGCGCTGATCCCCGGCAACACCAGCGTCAACCCGTTCGTGACGATCACGGCCCTCGCCGAGCGGAACATAGAGAAGATCATCGCCACCGACCTGTGAGGCCGCCGGCGATCCGGGCCCGGGGCCGTGCGGAACCGCCTCCGCACGGCCCCGGGCCGCTTCAGCCGCCCGGCAGCACACAGACGCTGTCGAGGCCCAGCACGTGGTTGAGCCGGCCGAAGGCGAGCCAGGAGCCGATGCTCATGCTCAGCTCCACGATCTCCACCTGGCTGTAGTGCGCGGTCATCCGGGCCCAGAACTCCTCGTCGAGGTTGTGGTGGTCCAGGGCGTAGCGCTCCGCGTACTCGGCCGCCAGCCGGGTGCGGTCGTCGAAGGCCCCGGTGGTCCGCCACTCGGTCACCGCGTCGGCGAACCCCTCCTCGACCTTCTCCCCGTCCCGGTCGGTGCGCCAGTCGAGGCAGAAGACGCAGCCGTTGATCTGCGCGATGCGCAGCCGGGCGGCCTCGAACTCGCGCAGGCCCAGGGTGGTGTGGGCGTAGACGGACAGGGAGAAGTTGGCCGCGGCCATGCCGATGCCGGGCACCAGGTCGCCCCACACGTACTCGATCGGGTGCTGTCCTTCGGGGACGTCGATCCTCATGGCTGCTTCCTTCCGAGTTTGCCGACTGCGGGTCGCAGCGGGACGTCGAGCGCGTCGTAGAGCCCCGGTTCGGCGTCGACCAGCCAGTCGATGGCGCCGACGAGCCGGCCGACGGCGGTGGCGTTGCCCCCGGCGGAGCGGTTGTCGTCCTCGTCGGTGCACTCGACGGTGACCTCGATGCGCGGGCGGCCCTCGATGACGACCCGGTGGGCCCCGCTCCCGTCGGGCGGGGTGGGCCAGTCGGGGGCGCAGGACGGGTGGATACGGGTGACGTGTTCGATGACGATGCGGGGCTCGCCCTCGACGATGCCCTGCACCTCGAAGCGGATGGCACCTTGGGTGCCGGCCTCGAACTCGCCCATGGTGCGGGTGGTCACGGTGGCGTCGAGGGCGCGGCGCTCCGAGGTCTCGCGGATCTCGTCGAGTTCCACGCCGAGGGCGCGGGCCATCATGCGGATCTGGCCGCCCCACACCATGGTCGGGACGGAGGGCATGAGCATCATCGGCTCGTGGTCCATGGGACGGCCCATGCCGACCAGGTCGCGGACCGAGTCCGGCTGGTCGTACGTGGAGTAGTCGAAGATCTCCTGGCAGCGGATCGCGTCCACCGTGCTGCCGAGGCCGCTGAGCAGCAGCGGGAGCACGTCGTTGCCCCAGCCGGGGTCGACGCCGGAGGCGAAGAGGGAGCCGCCGCCCTCCGCGACGGCCGCCAGGACCGGGTCCCGGAACTCGGGCGGGGCGCCGCGGTGGTCGTAGAGGGGGTAGAGGGCCGGGCTGACGACGACCGCTCCGGCCGCGATCGCCCGGGTGATGTCGGTGAGGGCGTCGTCGGGGCGGACGTCGCCGGACGCCGCGTAGACGACGGCGGCGGGGCGGGCGGCGAGCACCGCCGCCGCGTCGTCGGTCGCCGCCACCCCCAGCCGCCGGTCGAGTCCGGCGAGTTCGCCCGCGTCGCGGCCGACCTTGCCGGGGTTGTGGACGATCACTGCCGTGAGGGCGAGCGCCGGGTGGGCCTCGACGGCGCGGATCGCCGCGCGGCCGACGTTGCCGGTGCCCCAGACCACCGTGGGAATCATGCGCGGAGGGTAGCGAGGGGGCGTAGAGGAGCCCAGGGCCGTGGAGGATGTTTTTCGGACGGCCGGGCGGTGTGCCGGTACCGGCTCCGCCGGGCCGCGAAAAACCGTTCCCGCCCGGCGGCGCCCCCCACGTACGCTCGCGCGCATGAGGAACTCGACGGTACGCGCGGTCAACCGGCTCACGGCACGCTGGGCGGCCGCCGTCCCGGCCGCGGAGGCCGGCACCGTCTTCACCGCGGCCGGGCTCTGGCCGCTGCTCGCCCTCCTCGCGGGCGGCGCGGCCGGCCCGGCGCGGACGGAGCTGGCCGAGGCGCTCGGCATACCCGCCGAGGACGCGACGCCGGCCGCACGGGAACTGCTGGCCGCGCTGGGCGGCGTACGGGGGCTGCGGTCGGCGACCGGACTCTGGACCCGCGAGGACCTTCCCCTGGAACCCGGCTGGTCGGCGGCGCTCCCTCCCGGCACGAGGGGCACCCTGAGCGGGGACACCGACCGCGACCGCAAGGTGCTGGACGGCTGGGCCCGCGAGCGCACCGACGGCCTGATCGAGCGGATGCCGGTCACGCTGCCGGAGGGACCCGACCAGGTCCGGCTGGTGCTGGCCTCGGCGCTCACCCTGCGGCTGGGCTGGATCCAGCCGTTCCACGAGGGGTACGGAGAGGCGCACGAGGGGCCGTGGGCCGGCCGGCCCCTGCACATGCTGCGCCGCGACACGACCCTGCTGGACCGGGTCAAGGTGGCCCGGGGTCCCGGCGGGGCGGTCACCTTGCTGGAGGTGGTCGCGGACACCGGGGTCGACGTCCACCTCGTGCTGGGCGAGCCCCGGGCCCGCCCCGGGGACGTGCTGGGCACCGGCATCCGGGCCGTCACCCGCGCCCTCCCCGCAACGGGCGTGAGCGTGCTGCCGAACGGAGCTCCGGGCCCCGGCCTGCGCATCGGCACGGTGGTCTCGGAATCCCCCGAGCCGCGGCTCTTCATCGAGACGGCCGCCTTCGAGGTGCGCGCGGAACACGATCTCCTGGAACGGGCCGGGGTGTTCGGCCTGGAGACGGCCGCGGACGCCGCCCGCGGCCACTTCCCCGGTATCAGCCGGGAGCCGCTCGCGGTGGGTTCGGCCCGGCAGACCGCGCTCGCCCGCTTCCACGCGCGCGGGTTCGAGGCCGCCGCCGTGACGGCGGTCGGCGCCGCGGCGGGCTGCGCGGCGCCGGGCCGGCGCTACCGGACCCGCGGGGCGAAGGTGACCTTCGACCGGCCCTTCGGGTTCCTGGCCGTCCACCGCACCTCGCGCCTCCTCCTGGCGGCGGGCTGGATCACGGACCCGGTCGGATACCCGGCCGGACCGTAGCCGCCAGCGCGGCGGTGTCCGCGAAGGCCGGCACGTACCCGGTGCCCCCGCGGCCCGAAACCGAGAGGGAGGCGGCCGCCACCCCGTGGGCCACCGCCCGCTCCAGGGTGTCGCCCAGCGCGATCCGGGCCGTGGCCGTGCCGGTGAAGCAGTCCCCGGCACCGGTCGCGTCGACGGGCGCCGGATTGGGCGGGACCGGGAAGCCCGCCACGCGGGCGCCGTCGTCCAGCAGCAGCAGCCCGGCGCCGCAGGTGACGGCGACGGCGCGGGCCCCCAGCGCCCGGTAGCGGGCCGCCGCGACCCGCGGGTCGGCGGTGTCCACCAGGGCGAGCGCGTCGGCCGGGCAGGAGGTCTTGAGCAGTCCGGTCATCGGCGCGATCCGGGCCAGCAGGTCCCGGGCCGGGTCCCGCCCGGTCAGCCGGGGCCGGTGGTTGGGGTCGTACGTGAGGTGCCCGCCGGCCGCGTGGACGGTACGGGCGGCGTCCAGTACGGCCTCCCGGGCGGTCGGCGAGAGCGCGCCGGTGATCCCGCTGGTGACGAGCGCCCCGGTGGCGGTCAGCAGCTTCCGCCAGGCCCGGGTGTGGGCCGGGGAGAGGGTCGAACCGGCGCTGCGGGTGCGCCAGTAGACGAACTCCCGGTCCCCCTCGGTGTCGGCGCCGACCAGGTAGGCGCCGTTGGGGCGGGGGGCGCGGTGGACGTGGGAGACGTCGACTCCGAGTTCGGCGGCGCGGCGCAGCAGCGGGTCACCGAGTTCGTCGTCGCCGACGACCATGAGGAGGGCGGTGCGCGCTCCGGCCGCCGCCGCGGCGGCCGCGGCGTTGAGCGCGTCGCCGGAGAAGGAGACGCGGGCGGTGGTTCCGTCGGCCACCGCGCGCAGGGCCGAGCCGGCGTGGATCTCGACCAGGACCTCGCCGAGCACGAGGACGTCGTACGCACGGGATGCGGCGGCCGTCGTCACCGCACACCGCCACCGGGCTCGTCGGGGTCCGCCCCGCACGCGGCGCAGCACGGTCCGGCCGGTTCCGCGAAGAGCGCCGCCAGCCGGTCCGGGTCCGCGGGCAGGCCGCCGCCTATGCCGACGGCGCTCGCGCCCGCCGCGAGCCAGGTGCGGACCTCGTCGGGCCGGATGCCTCCGGTCGCGATGAGCAGGGCGTCGGGGAGGACCGCCTTGAGGGAGCGGATGAAGTCCGGGCCGCCGACGTGGGCGGGGAAGACCTTCGCGGCGCCGCCGGACCGGACGGCGGCGGCGATCTCGCCGGGGGTGAAACCGCCCTCGACGAACACCGCCGCGCGGCGCCGCGCGACCTCGCGGACCGCGGGGGCCGGGTAGGGGGAGACCAGGAAGCCGGCGCCCGCGTCGAGTGCCTCCTCGGCCTGCGCGCGGGTGGTCACGGTGCCCACGCCGATCAGCGCGCGGCGCCCGCGGGCGTCGGTGAGCGGGGCGGTGCGGGCGACGGCCGAGGCCCAGCCGGGGGTGGAGGTGGTGAGCTCCACGGCGCGGCAGCCGGCGGCGAGCAGGTCCGCGGCGGCCCGGACGGCCTCGTCCGCGCCGGTGTTGCGCAGGACCGGCAGCAGGCGCTGGGCGGCTATCACCGCGTACGGATGGCAGGACAAAGCACCCTCCGATGTGTTCCACGTAGTGGAACGAGGTATCGTGTGGCGGAACTTCGTGGTCCAGACCTTACCCATGCCGGGAGATGACGTGTCAACGGAGCAAGCGCCCGGCCGGGCATCCGAGGACGTGACGGAGGCCGTCGCCGCGACGGCCGGGCCCGCTCGCGCGGGCCGTAGCTCGGCGGCGGGTTCCGCCCTGGAGAAGTCCCTGCGGATCCTGGAGGCCGTCGCCGCGCCGGGCGGCCCGCACCGCCTCACCGACGTCATGACGGCGGCGGCCGTACCGAAGTCGAGCACCTTCCGGATCCTGGCCGCCCTGATCGAGCAGGGCTTCGTCCGCCCGGAAGGCGACGGCCGCTACGGAACCGGTCCCCGGCTGCACGGCCTGTCGGCCCTGGTCCGCGCCGCGGAGCCGGCCGGTGTCGACGAGGTCCTGCACGAACTGCGGCGGAAGACCGGCCAGACGGTGCACCTGGCGCTGCACACCGGGCAGACCATCACCTACATCCGCAAGCTGGAGGCCGACCAGCCCTTCCGGACGGCCTCGCGCGTGGGCGCCCGGATGCCGCTGCACACCACGGCGATCGGCAAGAGCGTCCTGGCCCTGCTGCCCCCGGAGGAGGTCCGTGCCCTGGTCGCCTCGGCCGGCCTGCCGCGCCGCACCCCGAGGACGCTGACCACGACGGCGGAACTGGAGGCGGAGCTGGCGGCGGTGCGCGCGCGGGGGTTCGCCGTGGACGACGAGGAGAACGAGCCCTCGATCCGCTGCGCCGGGGTGGCCGTCGCCGGACCGGACGGCCGGCCGCTCGGCGGGGTCTCCGTCACCACCGTCACCTTCCTGGTCTCCCGTCAGGAGGCCGAGGGCTGCGCCCCGGCCCTCCGGGAGGCCGCGCGGGCGCTGGCGCCGCTGCTCTGAGCCGTCCGGCCGCCCGCGTGCGGCGGCTCCGCGGATTTTCCCGGAAACTTCTTCCGGATAAGTGTTATCGGGGCCCCACTCGACGGTCTCCCAGTTGTTGGGCATCATCGACCGCCGGTACGGACAGGGACTTTTCACATGAGTACACAGCACACGGCAGCGCTGGTGGCAGCGGCCCGCGCGGGTGACCCCCGCGCCCAGGACGAGCTCGTCAGCACCCACCTGCCGCTCGTCTACAACATCGTCGGACGCGCCCTGAACGGGTCGGTCGACGTGGACGACGTCGTACAGGACACGATGCTGCGCGCGCTCGACGGACTGAGCGACCTGCGTACGGACGAGAGCTTCCGGTCCTGGCTGGTGGCGATCACGATGAACCGGGTACGGGCGCACTGGCAGTCCCGCCAGAACGGCCCCGGGCAGAGCGGGCTGGAGGAGGCCGGGGACCTCGCCGACCCCGGCGCCGACTTCGCCGACCTGACCGTCACGCGGCTCCACCTGTCGGGGCAGCGGCGCGAGACCGCCCGCGCCACGCGCTGGCTGGAGCCCGACGACCGGGCGCTGCTGTCGTTGTGGTGGCTGGAGTGCGCCGGGGAGGTCACCCGGGCCGAGATGGCCGCGGCACTGGAGCTGACCCCGCAGCACGCGGCGGTGCGGGTGCAGCGGATGAAGGCGCAGCTGGAGTCGGCCCGGGTGGTGGAGCGGGCACTGGAGACGCAGCCGCCCTGTGAGGGGCTGCGGGCGATGACGGGCACCTGGGACGGACGGCCCTCCGCCCTGTGGCGCAAGCGAATAGCCCGGCACGCCCGGGAGTGCCTGCGCTGCTCGGGGCTGTGGAACGGTCTGGTCCCGGCGGAGGGGCTGCTGGCCGGTCTGGCGCTGGTCCCGGTGACGGCGGCGCTGCTGGCGGGCGTACGGTCGGCCACCGCCGGCGCGGCGTTCGCCCCGGCGGGCGCGGCCTTCGCGGCGGCGGAGACCCAGCTCGCCCCGGTGGTGTCCGGACCGGGCCGGGCGGCGCGCCGCAAGGGGGCCGACACGGGCGACGCGGGCGGCTCGGGCGCGGACGCCGGCCGCGGGGCGCAGC
>NZ_JBEXKC010000054.1:0-54072 GCF_040609475.1 Streptomyces sp. NPDC004667
GGCCGCGCGGCGGGATGGGGGCGGCGCCGCCCGGAAGGCGGCCCGTCTCCGACAGGGCCCGGCGCAGCAGGAACTCGATCTGCGCGTTGGCGCTGCGCAGCTCCTCGCCGGCCCAGCGTGCGAGCGCGTCGTAGACCTGCGGGTCCAGGCGCAGGAGCACCTGCTTGCGCGCCTGCCGTGCGGCCCGGGGTGCGGGCCGGCCCGCGCCCGGGTCCTCGCCGCCGGGGGTCACTGGTAGAGGGTCCCCGTGTTGATGACGGGCTGGGCCGCGCGGTCGCCGCAGAGCACCACCATCAGGTTCGACACCATGGAGGCCTTGCGCTCCGGGTCCAGGTCCACGATCTCCTCCTCGGCCAGTCGCGTCAGGGCCAGTTCCACCATGCCCACCGCGCCCTCGACGATCTGCTTGCGGGCCGCCACGACCGCGCCGGCCTGCTGGCGCTGGAGCATCGCGGAGGCGATCTCCGGAGCGTACGCGAGATGCGTGAAGCGGGACTCGATGATCTCCACGCCCGCCGTCTCGACCCGGGTGGCCAGCTCCGCGGAGAGCTTCTCGGTGATCTCCTCCGCGTTGCCGCGCAGCGAGAGCCCGCCCTCGTCGTGGGCGTCGTAGGGGTACTCGATCGCGATGTGCCGCACGGCCGTCTCGGTCTGCGTCTCGACGAACTCCGTGAAGTCCTCGACCTCGAACACCGCGCGCGCGGTCTCGGAGACCCGCCAGACCACGACGGCGGCGAGCTCGATCGGGTTGCCGTAGGCGTCGTTGACCTTCAGGACGGCCGTCTCGTGGTTGCGGACCCGGGTGGAGATCTTCCTGCGGGAGGTCAGCGGGTTGACCCAGCGCAGTCCGTCCGCCCGGATCGTGCCGCGGTAGCGGCCGAAGAGCTGGACCACGCGGGCCTCGCCGGGAGCCACCGTGTTCAGTCCCATCATGGCGAACAGCGAGCAGAGGGCCAGCAGGATCCCGGCCGCGATCATCGCCGCCTTGGGCCCCGTCGTGGTCGCCGCCGCGCCGGAGGCGATCAGGGCCACCCCTCCCGCCGTGCCCAACAGGCCCAGCAGCAGGGCCAGTCCGCCACCGACGCTGTGCGCCGCGAACTCCCGGACCTCACTCGGCCGGCGGTCGACTGCGGTTGTCATGAATACCCCCGTTTGGTGTGGTGCGTCCGGTCGCGATCGGCCGAAGCGCCTATCAAAGTGATAGCACTTTTTGCGTTCACCGCAACCCTTCAGGTCTCATGGGCGTCGGTTCCATCGGAGTGGGTGCTGATTCTCACGTCCGAATTGACCGGTATTGATCAGAATTAGCCGTCCTTTGTCATAGCCTGCGGTGTTAGTTTTCTGAGCTGACGTCGGGGGGGTAATCGAGCGGAGCGGGAGCGATGGGCCGAGCAGAGGCGCGACGGGCGCAGCAGCAGCGCGGTGCGCGGAAAGCGCCGAGCGGGCGTGCGGGCAAGTCGACCGGGAAGAAGCGCAGCGGCATACGCCGCTTCCTCAACTGGAAGACGATCCTGGGGACTTTCCTCGGAGGTGCCCTGCTCCTCATCATCGGAGCGGTCGCCCTCTATTTCTCCGTGGACCCGCCGGACCCGAACAAGAACGCGATCCTCCAGAGCAACACGTACAAGTACGCCGACGGTTCGATCATGGCCCGCACCGGCCAGATGAACCGCGAGATCCTCCCGATCGACAAGATCCCCGAGGACGTGCGGACCGCCTTCATCGCCATCGAGAACAAGTCCTTCTACAAGGACAGCGGCGTCGACGTGATCGGTGTCGCCCGAGGCGTCGTCAACACGGCCCTCGGCCGCGGCAAGGCCGGCGGATCGACGATCACCCAGCAGTACGTCAAGAACTACTACCTGACCCAGGACCAGTCGGCGACCCGCAAGCTCCGCGAGCTGGTGATCTCCATCAAGGTCGACCAGCGGATGAAGAAGAACGAGATCCTCGCCGGTTACCTGAACACCAACTTCTACGGCCGCAACGCCTACGGCATCCAGGCCGCCGCCCAGGCCTACTACGGCGTCGACGCCGAGAAGCTGAACCTGGAGCAGGCCGCCTACCTCGCCGCCGTCATCCAGGCCCCCAGCCAGTACGACTGGGCGATCGCCGGGCCCAACGGCAAGCGGCTGGTCATGATCCGCTTCAACGCCGTCCTCGACAACATGGTCGAGATGGGCAAGCTGGACCAGGCCAAGCGCGCGACCCTGAAGTTCCAGGAGCCCATCAAGCCCAAGCCGCTCCCGGGCATGGACGGGCAGAAGGGCTACCTGGTCCAGGCCGCCAAGCAGGAGCTGAGCCGCCAGAACATCAAGGACGCCGACATCGCCGCCGGCGGCTGGACCATCACGCTCAACATCGACAAGAAGAAGCAGGCCGCGCTGGAGAAGGCCGTCGACGACGAGCTGGAGTCCAAGCTCGACCGCAAGAACACCAAGGACCGTCCCCAGGACCAGAGCGTCCAGGCCGGTGCCACCTCCGTCGACGCCAAGACCGGCCAGATCGTCGCGATGTACGGCGGCGTGGGCCTGACGGAGAAGGCCGAGAGCAACGCCCTGCGCACCGACTTCCAGCCGGGCTCGACCTTCAAGCCGGTCGTGCTGGCCACCGCCCTGGAGACCGGCGCGAAGACCCAGGACGGCCGTCCGATCACGCCGAACGCCCTCTACGACGGCACCAGCAAGCGCCCCGTCGTCGGCAGCGCGACCGCCTTCGCCCCGCAGAACCAGGACAACATCAACTACGGCGACCCGATGCTCACGGTCCAGGAGGCCACCAACTCCTCCGTGAACTCCGTGTACGCGCAGATGATCGTCGACGCCAAGCCGGAGAAGGTGAAGGAGACCGCCCTCTCCCTCGGCATGCGCGACCGCGACGGCTGGCCGGCCGACAGGCCCGCCATGTCGCTCGGCACGATGAGCGCGAACACCGTGGAGATGGCCGGCGTCTACGCCACCTTCGGCAACCACGGCAAGAAGGTCACCCCGACCATCGTCAAGAAGGCCGAACACGCGGACGCCGACTTCAAGCCGGTCAACCCGATCGGCGCGCAGGTCCTGACCGCCAAGACCGCCGACACCGTCACCAAGGTCCTCACCGGCGTGGTCGAGGACGGTTCCGGCAAGGCCGTGCGCAGCTCCGCGTACGACGCCGCGGGCAAGACCGGCACCACCGAGTCCAACGTGGCCGCCTGGTTCACCGGCTACACCCCGGAGCTCGTCACCGTCGTCGCGATGTTCGGCGAGGACCCGAACTCGCACAACCAGGTCACCCTGACCGGTACCGCCGGCAAGGGCCGCGCGGGCGGTTCCAGCTTCCCCGCCCAGATCTGGCAGGCGTACACCACGGCCGCGCTCAGGGGCCAGTCCACCGGCCAGTTCGACCTGGAGGACGCCGAGATGGGCACCCCGCCGGCGCCGACCCGCAGCCCGTCGCCCACCGCGTCGAACCAGACGGTCGCCCCGACGCCGACCGGCTCCGCCACCCGTCCCACCGGCACCCCGGACCCCACGGGCAGCACCGGCAAGCCGGACCCGACCGGGCCGACGAAGAACCCGACGCCGACGACGAAGAACCCGACGCCCCCGACGAAGGACCCGACGCCGCCCACGAAGGACCCGACGCCGCCGCCGAACCCGCTCCTGGGCCAGTAGGCACCCCGGCACCACGACGCACCGCCGCCCCGCAGCGATCATGCTGCGGGGCGGCGGTGCGTCGTGCGTACGGGACCGGTCCCGGGATCCGGGGCGGCGGGACGGGACGTCAGCGGCGGTCGTGCGCCCCCGGCAGCGGGAGCTCGAACCAGACGACCTTCCCGCTGCTCAGCCGGGTGGCGCCCCAGCGCCGGGCCAGCCGGTTCACCAGGAACAGGCCGCGCCCGCCCTCGTCGGTCTCCCGCGCCCGCCGCTGGCGCGGCAGCTGCGGGGAGTCGTCGCCGACCTCGCAGCGCAGCACGTCCGTGCGCAGCAGGCGCAGCGTCACGGGCCGCTCGGCGTACCGGACGGCGTTGGTGACCACCTCGCTGACCAGCAGCTCCAGCGAGTCGCTCAGGTCCTCCAGGCCCCACCGGGACAGCGCCCGGCGGGCGAAGCGCCGGGCCCGGCCCGGAGCGGTCTCCTCCGGGTCCAGGAACCAGTACGCGACGTCGCTCGGCGCGATGCCCTCGAAACGGGCCGCGAGCAGGGCGATGTCGTCGTCCCGGTCGCCCGGTCCGAGCATGTCCAGCACGTCGTCGCAGAGGGCCTCCAGCGGCGGCGAGTGGTCCAGCCCCGTCAGCTGCGCGGTGGTCGCGAGCCGCTCGCGCAGCTGCTCGATGCCGGTCCACACGTCCCGCAGCCGGGACTCCACCAGTCCGTCCGTGTACAGCAGCAGGGTGGCCCCGGCCGGGGCGTCCAGCTCGACGGCCTCGAAGTCCACGCCGCCGACCCCGATGGGGGCGCCCGGCGGGACGCGCAGCACCTCGGCCCGGCCGCCCAGGTGCAGCAGCACGGGCGGCGGGTGGCCGGCGTTGGCGATGGTGATCCGGTGCGAGACGGGGTCGTAGACCGCGTAGAGGCAGGTGGCCATGCGGTCGGAGCCCAGCCGCTGCGCCTGCTCGTCCAGGTGGTGCAGCACCTCGGCGGGCGGCAGGTCCAGCTGGGCCAGGGTCTGCGCGGTGGTGCGCAACTGGCCCATGATCGCGGCGGAGGTCATGGAGTGGCCCATGACGTCGCCGACGACCAGCGCGACCCGGCTCCCGGGCAGCGGTATGGCGTCGTACCAGTCGCCGCCCACCCGGGCCGTCTCGGCGGCGGGCAGGTAGCGCGAGGCGAGCCGCACCCCGGTGGGCTGGGGGAGGCTGTCCGGCAGCATGGTGCGCTGCAACTCGTCGGCGATGTAGGCCTCGCGGCCGTAGAGCACCGCCTTGTCGATGCCGAGCGCGGTGTGCGTGGCCAGCTGGGCGGCGACGAGCAGGTCGTTCTGCTCGAAGGCGTCCCGGTCCGGGGTGCGCAGGAACACCGCCGCGCCGATGACGCGCCGGCGGCCCCGCAGCGGGGCCAGGATGGCCCGCTGGCCGCGCGGCACCGGATGGTCGGACCCCAGCAGCTCCGGGAGCGCGTCGCGGGCTCCCGCGGCCGATCCGAAGACGGGCCGTACGCCGCGCAGCACCTCGGCGAGGGCCCCGCCGGCGCGGATCTCGCAGAGCTCGGCCGCGGGCAGGTCACCCTGCGGGCCGACCAGCGGCAGCTGGCTGAAGTCGAGCTCCCCGGCGGCCCCCGCCGCCCCCGCGCCCTCGCCCCCGTCCAGCGCCAGGTCGTCGATCGGCCGGAGCCGGTCGGTGCGCCGGAGCCTTAAAACGACCGGGCCGACGGGCCGCTCGTCGCCGACGGGCAGCGGGTCGCGCAGGTAGACGAGGATGGCGTCGGAGAAGGTGGGCACGGTCGCCCGGCACAGGCCGAGCACGATCTCGTCGAGGTCGATGCCGCGCGCGATCCGCCGGGTGGCGGCCCCGACGAAGCGCAGCCGGTCGCCCTCGCGGCGCGCCACGCCGACCTCACCGGGACCGGTGGCACCGGCCCCGGGGGCGGACCCCGGTACCGGGGGCGCCGCGGGATCCGTGGCCGCCGCGCCGGGAGCCCCGGCGGCGGCCGTGGCCGGGCCGCCGGGGAGCGGTTCGCCGCCGTCCGCGTCCCGCCGTCCCGCGTTGCGCGCGGCCTCGCCGTCGCGCGCGCGGGCGCCGGCCGGGCCGGTGTCCGCCGCGTCGTGGCCGGAGGCCCGGGTGCCCTGCGGTCCGCCGCTCCCGGCGGCGCCGCGCGGGCGCGGGAGGTCGGCTGCCGGAGTCTGCGCATGCGTGCGTACGGCCTCGGCGGCCGCGATGGGGGCCTTGCCGTGGCCGGGCTCGTCCGTACCTCCGCCTGAGGCGACGGCGGGCTGCGGGCCCTCCTGGGAGGTGGGGTACTCCGTCACGCGTGGAATTCCGTCCGTTTGCGCTGGATGTGCGCTGCACTCAACTCGGTCAGTCGCGGTATACCCGCTCAGCGGCGGGGGCACCATCACCCCCGGGATCCGCGTCCCGCTCGTTACCTCTCGTTCGGCGTCGACCTCCGGTCAAGTCCCGGTCGCCGCAGGTCATTTGCGGTTACGGGGACCGGTGGGCCCCCCGCGCACGACCGGCGGAGGACGATCCTACGTTTGAACCCCGGGGGCGCATCAAGGGTCTCATGACGTCATATGCGCCGGGGTGCGGTCCCAGTCCTCGGGCAGGGCCGGAACGCCCCAGGCCGGATCGGGCCGCCAGTCTTGCCAGCCGTCGCGGAACGGGGATCCCCAGGCCTCGATCACGCCGACCGCCGCCCGCCCGGCCTCCTCGACCCCCCGGGCCTGCTGCGGATCCATCAGCCCGATGCGCTGGGCCTGCGCGAACTCGTCCTCGTCGCGCCAGTTCCAGGTGCGGTCCGGGTAGACGGAGATGTCGAGGAAGTGGTCCACCGAATCCACTCCGCCGGACCAGCGGACGAGGGGCTCTTCGAGGTTCACGTACCAGTTCTTGAAGCGCCAGCCGTGGTCCCAGAACAGCCAGACCGACCACGGCTCCCCGGGGCGGGCCAGCTTGAGCACGCCCGCCCCGAACCAGCGCGAGCGCGCGGTGGTCCGGGGCGCGGTGTAGCGGGTGGCGAGCGGCTCCTCGTGCACGGGGGTGCCGTCCGCGAGCACCGGCTTGACGCATTCGGTGCCGGGGGCCATCCACACCGCCAGCAGCTCGGCGGTGTCCCGCACCACGGTCACCGGACGGGCGATGTGGACCTGGCCCTTGAGCCCCGGGGCGTGGTCGCGGTAGCGCCAGAGGATCCGGTCCCCGGGCGCCCAGTGCGCGTCCTGCGCGGGGCGGTGCCCCGCACCGTTCACGGACCTGTGGGTACCTGTCATGCGCAGATCTTAGGGCGGCCGCCCCCGAACTGGCTGCGTTGCAGGTCACGGAGGGGTGCGGGGACGGTAAACGACCGGATTCGGCCCCTGGGAGGGGGCCGTTCAGGGCCGGGTCATCCGCAGGACGTCCAGGGCCTCGTCCAGCTGTTCCAGGGTGAGCGCGCCCCGCTCGACGTAGCCGGACTCCAGGACGACCTCCCTGATCGTCTTCCGCTCGGCGAGGGCCCGCTTGGCGACCTTGGCCGCCTCCTCGTAGCCGATGTAGCGGTTCAGCGGGGTCACCACGGAGGGCGAGGACTCGGCGTACTCCCTGGCCCGCTCGGAATTGGCGGTGATCCCGTCCACCGTGCGGTCGGCCAGCAGCCGGCTGCCGTTGCCGAGCAGGCGGATCGATTCGAGGAGGTTCCTGGCCATCACCGGGAGCATCACGTTGAGCTCGAAGTTGCCGGCCGCGCCCGCCACGGCGACCGCGGTGTCGTTCCCCGTCACCTGCGCGGCGATCATCAGGACGGCCTCCGGGACCACCGGATTGACCTTTCCGGGCATGATCGAGGACCCCGGTTGCAGATCCGGCAGATTGATTTCGGCCAATCCGGTGCGCGGGCCCGAGGCCATCCAGCGCAGATCGTTGCAGATCTTGGTGAGCGAGACGGCGATGGTGCGGAGCATCCCGGACGTCTCCACCAGCGCGTCCCGGGCCCCCTGGGCCTCGAAGTGGTTGCGGGCCTCGGTCAGCGGCAGCCCGGTCGCCGCGGCCACCTCGGCGATCACCGCGGCGGAGAAACCGGGAGGGGTGTTGATGCCGGTGCCGACCGCCGTGCCGCCCAGGGGCAGTTCGGCCAGCCGGGGCAGGACGGCGCGCAGCCGCTCGACGCCGTGGCGCACCTGGGCGGCGTACCCGCCGAACTCCTGGCCCAGGGTGACCGGGGTGGCGTCCATCAGGTGCGTGCGGCCGGCCTTGACCACCTCGGCGAACGCGGCCTCCTTGCGTTCCAGGGCGGCGGCGAGGTGCTCCAGGGCCGGGATCAGCTCGCCGGTGACGGCGGCGGTGGCGGCGATGTGGATCGATGACGGGAAGACGTCGTTGGAGCTCTGCGAGGCGTTCACGTGGTCGTTGGGGTGCACGTCGCGCCCGAGCCGTTCGGTGGCCAGGGTGGCGATGACCTCGTTGGCGTTCATGTTGGACGAGGTCCCGGACCCGGTCTGGAAGACGTCGACGGGGAAGTGGTCGTCCCAGCGGCCGTCGGCGACCTCGGCCGCGGCGGAGCGGACGGCCGCGGCCGTGTCGGCGTCCAGCACGCCGAGCTTCTCGTTCACCACGGCCGCGGCGGCCTTGATGCGGGCCAGGGCCTCGATGTGGGCGCGTTCGAGGCGCTGCCCCGAGAGCGGGAAGTTCTCCACGGCGCGCTGGGTCTGGGCGCGCCACTTGGCGTGCGCGGGGACCCGTACCTCGCCCATGGAGTCGTGCTCGGTCCGGAACTCTTCGGACCGCTGATCCTCTGTCATGTCGGTTGCCTCCTGAAAAAGTTGAGCAATTGTCTTGTTCGAAGTGTTCCCAACTCCCCTACCGGCCAGTAAATACCGTGGGTAACACCGCCGGTAACACCGCGGGTACCACTGCTATCGGGGAGGCGTTCATGGCACGTGCGCGTACGAAACCCAGGCTCAGATCTACCTTCGCCGCCATCGCGGCGATCGCGGCCGCCCTCGGGGGCGTCACCGCCATCACCCCCATGGCCCAGGCGGCACCCGCCGCCGGCGGCTCGATCACACCCCTCTCGCCGGAACTCGAAGCCGTCCGGGCCGCCGAGGCCGCCAAGATCTACGGGGACCCGGCGATCCGCCCGCTGAACGAGCGCAAGACCGGGCTCATCTCGCTCGGCGACAGCGAGATCTCGGGCGAGGGCGTCGGCAACTACGACCCCGCGACCAACACGTCCGCCAACCAGTGCCACCGCTCGCCGGACTCGGCGATCCACCGCACCGGCATCCCGGCCGACCTGACCTTCAACGTGGCCTGCTCCGGCGGCTACACCGGGAACATCAGGATCGGCGGCAGCAAGCAGTACGCGGACGAACTCGTCCAGAGCGACAGCCTCGCCATCAAGGCCCGCAACACCAGGATCAAGATGGTGCTGCTGGTCGCCGGGGCCAACGACGACCTCCAGTTCGGCCCCGTCATGACCGACTGCGTCACCCGCTGGGTGCTCAGCCAGGGCACCTGCGAGCCCAAGTACGGCCCCGGCTGGCAGGCGCGCGTCGACGGCCTGAAGCCCAAGGTGGAGGCCACCGTCGCCGACCTCAAGACGGTCATGCGCGACGCCGGATACGCCGACTCCGACTACAAGCTCGTGGTGATGGGCTACCCCAGCCCCATCGGCCCCGACTTCAACGACAACCCGAACTTCCCCGGCAAGCTCCCCGGAGGCTGCGCCGGCTACGACTCCGACGCCGCCTGGGGCCGCAACTACGCGGTGCCCACCTTCGAGAAGGGCATGCGCGAGGCCGCCCGCGCCTCCGGCGCCCTCTACCTGGACAACTCGCGCCTCTTCCAGGGCCACGAGGTGTGCATGGAGGACACCTGGGCCCGCGGCCTCTACCTCGACCTCGGGGACCACTTCCCGTGGGACGAGAACACCGCCCGCCAGTCCTTCCACCCCAACTACCGCGGCCACGGCGCCTTCGCGTCCTGCCTGACCCAGCTCTACGACTCCGGCCTGCGCGAGGCCTCCTGCGCCGACCCCGCCAGCACCGGGACGCCCGTCCTGCAGGCCGGCGCCTGGGACGACCTCTACAAGCCCCTCAAGAACGAGGCCACCGGCAACTGCCTCGACGACTTCGGCGGCTCCAGCGCCAACAACACCAAGGTCGTCGGCTGGGACTGCCACGGCGGCCGCAACCAGGGCTGGTGGTACGAACCCGCCCGCGGCGCCGTGCACACCGAACTCACCCAGGACCGCTGCCTTGACGTCCCCGGCGCGAACTACGGGGCCGGCACCGGCCTGATCCTGTGGAACTGCCACGGCGGCGCCAACCAGACGTTCGTCCGCGACGGCGCCACCCTGCGCCCGGCCGCCGCCACCGGCATGTGCCTGACCGTGGCCGCCGCCCACGAACAGCTGCGCCTCCAGCCCTGCAACGGCTCGGCGAACCAGCGCTTCGCGTAACCCCGCCATCCCCTCGGACCCCCCACACCCGGCCGGTTCACCCGGCCGGGTGTTCCCACCTCCGCGACCGGACGGCCCGCACGTACGTCCGTAGTCCGTGGCCTCCGGCCGCCCTCAGCGGGCCCGCGCCCCGAGCAGCTCGCGCACCTCGCGCGGCCGGTTGGTGATGAGGGTGTCCACCCCGAGCCGGACGCACAGCTCCACGTCCTCGGGCTCGTCCACGGTCCACACCCGCACCTCCAGCCCCTTCGCCTTCAGGCGCCCCACGAGTCCGGGATCCTTGCGCACCAGGTCGATGCCGGGGCCCGCGTGCGTCGCGAACGGGGGACGGACGGGCCTGACCCGGCGCTCGATCAGGTACACGGCCGGCAGTCCGGGCGCGAGCCGGTGCATCCGGGTCAGCGCGGTCCGGGAGAAGCTCATCACCTCGACGAGCCCCGACGCCCCGTCGGCCAGGCCGTGGTCGCGCAGCACCCGCACCAGCTCGGCCTCCAGGCGCCCGCCGGCCCGGGTGGGGTGCTTGGTCTCGACCGCCAGCCCCACGGGCCGGTCCGCGGCCAGCGCCTCCTTGAGCAGGTCCTCGAAGAGCAGCACCCGCGCCCCTCGGTGCGCCTCGCCCTTCCACCGCCCGAAGTCGAGCGCGGACAGTTCCTCGTACGTCATCTCGGAGACGACCCCGCGGCCGTCGGAGGTCCGCTCCACCGTCCGGTCGTGCACGCACACCAGCCGCCCGTCGGCACTCAGCCGCACATCGCACTCCAGCGCGTCCGCGCCGTCGGCGATGGCCCGCCGATAGGCCTCGATGGTGTGCTCGGGGTGCGCGTACGAGGCCCCGCGATGGGCGACGACGCGCACGTCGCGGGCGGTGGGGGAGGACAGCTCAGTCATGCCCCAGACGTTATCGGGATGCGCGCTCCGACCCGTTACGGGATGCTCCACCGATGGCTGAACACTTCGTGACGCTCCACTGCGAGCCCTGCGCCTCCTGCCGCTTCGAGGCGTGGCAGCGCGTCGTGGAAGGCCGGCTGCGCTGGGAGGAACAGCGGTACTGCCCCACGGACGAGGCCCTGGCGTGCGGCGGCGGCTGGGGGCCGCCCCCGCCGTGGGTCCGCGAGCGGATCGTCGCCGCCGAGGGCACCGTACGCCTCGCCGTCGGCGGGCCCGACGGCGTCCCGCTGAAGGCCGTCCGCGCGCTGTACGGGCTCACCCTGCCGCAGCTGCGCGAGGCCCGCGAGACCGGCCTGGCGGCGACCCCGGTGGAGGCGGAGCTGCTGCGCGCGGCGGGCGGGCCGGCAGCCCGCCCTCCGACCGTCCCGAGCCTTTAGACGAAGTTCTTGTCGATCAAAAGGTTCATGATGTCGGGGCGGTAGTTGGGGAAGTCCATGGGCACGATGCCGAAGCGGGCTCGCTGGGCCTTCCTCGGCTCCAGGTACGCGTAGACGCTCGGGAAGATCTTCTGGGCCCCGATGGAAGGTTCGGGGATGGGCCCCTTGGCGGTGCTGGTGAAGTTGATGAACATCTGGGAAGTGGTCTGGTCGAACCACGCCGCGTCGAACCAGTCGACGATCGCCTGCTTCTTCTCGTCGTCCGGGACGTTGTACTTGTCCTGGACCTTGCAGTGGTCGTTCCACTTGAGGACGGTCCAGTCGTGGCTGAAGTCGGTGAGGAGCACGACCTTGCCGCGAGCCTGACCCAGGGTGGGCCACGTGGGGGCGGTCCAGAAGAGCGGACGGAAATGCATCGACGGGTCGTCCAGATGCCAGTTGAAGCGCCGCCTGAATTCCTCCGCGCCGAGCGCCTCGCCTCCCGCATCCTCATTCTTGACGCGCATGATGATCACTTCCTTCGGATTGCTCCGCAGGAAGTAGTCGCAGTCGTTGAGGACGTCCGCGAACCGCTTTTTCATGTATACCTTGCCGTGGTAGAGGCCCATTTCGTTCGCGGAGCCCTGCAATCCGTTCAAACGGATGTCGAGGAAGCGGATGCCGTTGTTGAGCTGGGTCAGCAGGTCCCAGTCCTGGCACTTGGCGATGCTGATGCCGCTGTTGGCGCAGGTGTTGTGGGTTCCGGGGATCGTCAGCTTCGTGACGGGAAGGCTGTTGGAGAGCTGTCCCATCCAGGACCGGGCGGACCAGCTCGCAGCGGTTGCCGTACTCGGGAGACCGAGCACGGTGGCAGCGGCCAGGCCGCCGGCTCCTGCTGCCCACTTCAGGACGTCACGACGGGTAGAGCTCATGCCTGTTCTCCGATTCATGGCGAAACATGGGGGAAGAACGCACCCCGACCGCCGATGCGTTGCGGTCCCGGCCGATCAGTACGACCACGACCGGAATTCCTGACGGAATCGCGCTGCGCAAAGCGGTGGATGGCCTCCGGGGCCCACCGTAAATCGGGCCGTTAACGATTCGCTGCCGTCCGCTAATGCCTTGCTGCCGTCCGCTAACGCGCTCTTGCCCGGGCCGCCCGTGGGCCACGCCGCGGGCCCGGGAGGGGGCGGGCACGGCAAGAGCCCCCGGCGCGGGGGCGCCGGGGGCTCTCTGGGGGCGGGGGGGAGTGCCGGGCTACGCCAGGCCGGGGCCGCGGACCGGGATGTGGGTGAACGTCGGCTCCGGGGCCGGGTTCTGGAAGAAGTCGTTGCCCTTGTCGTCCACGACGATGAACGCCGGGAAGTCCTCGACCTCGATCTTCCAGACCGCCTCCATGCCGAGCTCCTCGTACTCCAGGACCTCGACCTTCTTGATGCAGTCCTGGGCCAGGCGCGCGGCCGGGCCGCCGATCGAGCCGAGGTAGAAGCCGCCGTGCGCGCCGCACGCGTCCGTCACCTGCTGCGAGCGGTTGCCCTTGGCCAGCATGACCTTGGAGCCGCCCGCCGCCTGGAACTGCTCGACGTAGGAGTCCATGCGGCCGGCCGTGGTCGGGCCGAAGGAGCCGGACGCGTAGCCCTCGGGGGTCTTCGCGGGGCCGGCGTAGTAGACCGGGTGGTCCTTCAGGTACTGCGGCATCTCCGCGCCCGAGTCCAGCAGTTCCTTGATCTTGGCGTGCGCGATGTCGCGGGCCACGACCAGCGGTCCGGTCAGGCTCAGCCGGGTCTTGACCGGGTGCTTGGTCAGGGTCGCCAGGATGTCGTCCATCGGCTGGTTCAGGTCGATGGAGACGACGTCCGAGGACTCGGAAAGGTGCTCGTCCGTGGTGTCCGGCAGGAAGCGGGCCGGGTCCGTCTCCAGCTGCTCCAGGAAGACGCCCTCGGCGGTGATCTTCGCGGTGGCCTGGCGGTCCGCCGAGCAGGACACGGCGATGGCGACCGGGAGGGACGCGCCGTGGCGGGGGAGACGGACGACGCGGACGTCGTGGCAGAAGTACTTGCCACCGAACTGCGCGCCGATGCCGATCTTCTGCGTCAGCTCGAAGACCTGCTGCTCCAGGGCCTCGTCGCGGAAGCCGTGACCCAGCGCGGAGCCCTCGCGGGGCAGCTCGTCCAGGTAGTGGGCGGAGGCGTACTTGGCCGTCTTCAGCGCGTGCTCTGCGGAGGTGCCGCCGACGACGATCGCCAGGTGGTAGGGCGGGCAGGCCGCCGTACCGAGGGAGCGGATCTTCTCCTCCAGGAACTTCATCATGGAGGCCTCGTTGAGGACCGCCTTGGTCTCCTGGTAGAGGAACGACTTGTTGGCGGAGCCGCCGCCCTTGGCCATGAAGAGGAACTTGTACGCGCCGCCGTCGGTCGCGTACAGCTCGATCTGCGCGGGCAGGTTCGAGCCGGTGTTCTTCTCCTCCCACATGGTGAGGGGGGCCATCTGCGAGTAGCGCAGGTTCAGGCGCGTGTACGCGTCGTAGATGCCGCGCGAGAGGGCGGCCTCGTCCGCGCCCTCGGTCAGCACGTTCTGGCCGCGCTTGCCCATCACGATCGCCGTGCCCGTGTCCTGGCACATCGGCAGGACGCCGGCCGCCGCGATGTTCGCGTTCTTCAGGAGGTCGAGGGCGACGAACTTGTCGTTCGACGAGGCCTCGGGGTCGTCGATGATCCGGCGCAGCTGCGCGAGGTGCGCGGGGCGCAGGAAGTGCTGGATGTCGTGGATGGCCTCTTCGGCGAGCTTGCGCAGCGCCTCCGGCTCGACCTTGAGGAACGTACGGCCGTCGGCCTCGAAGGTCGAGACGCCCTCCGAGGTCACCAGCCTGTACGGGGTGGTGTCCTCGCCCAGGGGGAGCAGATCGGTGTACGCAAACTCTGGCATGACGGCAGTCATTCCTCACTCGGCAGACGGCGCTGGCGACCAATTTGGCAGCGCGGTTAACCAGCGTAGGACCTCCCCCGGGGGCTTTGTCTGTGAGGTAAGGCTCAGTCGGCCCGGCGGGGGAGTATCGCGATCTATCGTGTCTCGCTATGCTGGCTGACGTGGACCTGGAAAAGCACCCTGCCGCCCCCGCCCCCGTGGCCGCCGCCCCCGCCGGGCTGCGCGCCTCCGACGCCGATCGTGACCGGATCGCCGAGATCCTCTCCCACGCCGTCGCCGAGGGCCGGCTGACCGCCGAAGAGCACTCGGAGCGCCTGGATTCCCTCTACGCCCTGAAGACGGTGGGAGAGCTGGACGTGCTGGTGAGCGACCTCCCGGCCGGCGCCGCGGCCGCCGCCCCCGCCGTCCCGCCGACCGCACTGCCGGCCGCCACCGTGTCCGGCCCGGTCGAGACGGTGGTCGCCGTGTGCAGCAGCTCCGCCCGCAAGGGCCGCTGGCGCCCCGGGGCCCGCACCCGCGCGGTCTCGGTCCTCGGCGACATCACCATCGACCTCACCGAAGCGGTCTTCGAGCAGCAGGTCACCGAGATCAACGTGACCTCCGTCCTCGGCAACGTCGAGGTGCTGGTGCCGGAGAACGTCACGCTGCGCGGCTACGGCGGAGGGGTCCTCGGCAACTTCGAGGTGCGCGGCGAGGGGGTCGAGAGCGACCCGCAGGCGCCGGTGGTCATCGTCCGCGGATTCGCGCTGCTCGGGAACATCGAGGCCCGTCCCAAGCCCGGATCCCGCCTGGTCGACCTGGCGCACAAGCTCCGCAAGCGGCTCGACGGCTGAGCCGCCGGGCGGGCCCCGGCCCCGGTTCCGGAGCCCCGTACGGGGGGCGCGTGCCAGCGGCGTATTTCGGTCGAACCTCCCATCGGTGACGGTGCACAGTGCTTAGTGGCACGCACAGCGGGTAGGGACTGGTGCATCGTCTCTCGCTCGCGTATACGTCGTCAGGAGTAGACCCGTGCCGCATCCGCCGCATCAGTCCCTGCAGGCAGCCGCCGTCCAGAGTCTTCAGGCGCGTCCGGCCGCGGTGCCGAAGCCACGGGTGCCGGCGCGGGAAGAGGACGGCCCATGGCATGCGGAGGCGGTGTGCCGCAGGGACGAGGCGGGCCTCTTCTTCGCACCCTCCAAGGAGCCGACCGCGGCCCGGCTCGCGCGCGAGGAGGCCGCCAAGCGGGTCTGCGCGCGCTGCCCCGTGATGGTCGCCTGCCGCGAGCACGCACTGCTCCAGCCCGAGCCCTACGGAGTCTGGGGCGGCCTCACCGCCGCCGAGCGGCGGGTGGTCCTGGGGCGCAGGCGCCGCCGGGCCGCCGAGCTGCTCCCCGGGGCGGGTACGCCGCCCATCGCCGCCGCCGGCTGAGCCCCGTACGCGCGCGCCGGTCCCGTACGCGCGAGCGGGTCCCCGTACACGCCACGCCGGTGGGTCTCCCCGTGCCCCCACCGCGATCCCCGTACGACGAAGGGGCGGTCCCCCCGCACCGGGACCGCCCCTTTCGCCGTGCCGTCGCCGGCCCGGCCGCTCCTACTGCGCCCGGTCGAAGTCGATGGCGCTGTACGCGCGCAGCTTCGAGAGGCGGTGGGTGGAGTCGATCTGCCGGATCGTGCCCGACTTCGAGCGCATGACCAGCGAGGACGTGGTCGCGGTCTCCGAGCGGTAGTGGACGCCGCGCAGCAGCTCGCCGTCGGTGATGCCGGTGGCCACGAAGAAGACGTTCTCGCCGGACACCAGGTCGTTGGTGTGCAGCACCCGGTCCAGGTCGTGGCCCGCGTCCAGGGCCTTCTGGCGCTCGGCGTCGTCCTTGGGCCACAGCTTGCCCTGGATCGTGCCGCCGAGGCACTTGATGGCGCAGGCCGAGATGATGCCCTCGGGGGTGCCGCCGATGCCCAGGAGCAGGTCGACGCCGGTGCCCTCGCGCACCGCCATGACCGAGCCCGCGACATCGCCGTCGGAGATGAACTTGATGCGGGCGCCGGTCTCGCGGATCTCCTTGACGATGCCCTCGTGGCGGGGGCGGTCCAGGATGACGACCGTGACGTCCTCGACGGCCATGCCCTTGGCCTTGGCGACCCGGCGGATGTTGACCGAAACCGGCGCGTTGATGTCGACGAAGTCGGCGGCCTCGGGGCCGGTGACGAGCTTGTCCATGTAGAAGACCGCGGACGGGTCGAACATGGTGCCGCGGTCGGCGGCCGCCAGGACGGCGATGGCGTTGGGCATGCCCTTGGCGTTGAGGGTGGTGCCGTCGATCGGGTCCACGGCGATGTCGACCTCGGCACCGGTGCCGTCGCCGACCTGCTCGCCGTTGAAGAGCATCGGGGCTTCGTCCTTCTCGCCCTCGCCGATGACGACGACGCCGTTCATCGAGACGGTGGAGATCAGGGTGCGCATGGCGTTGACCGCGGCGCCGTCCGCGCCGATCTTGTCGCCGCGGCCGACCCACCGGCCCGCGGCGAGTGCGGCGGCCTCGGTGACCCGGACGAGCTCCAGGGCGAGGTTGCGGTCGGGGGCTTCGGGAGAGACTTCGAGCTGGGGCGGCAGGTTGTGCTCGGTCATCGGAGCGCACCTTTCTGTACGACGACGGCCGGGATGTGAGGGTGCTGGAACTCTATCGGTACGTCGACATATTGAGCAGAGCGGGTCACGTATGAGCGGAATATCGGTCAACGGGATGGGCTGAGCGGACACATCCCCCGCTCCTCCCGTCCCGTACGGGACTTCCGCCGCGCCCGCCACACCGACCCCGGCGCTGATCGTCCCCGGGCATGCGGGACGATGGGGGGTGTGGCAGGTATGAAAGGCAAGCAGACGGTCTGGGACATGGTGCGGTCGCTGGCGGTGATCGGCGTCGTCGTGGCGGGCATCTACATCTTCCTCCCCCATGACGACTCGGCCGACCCGACGCGCACGGTGGACTACCGGGTGGAGACCATCACGGCGCGGCGCGCCGCGCCGTACCCCGTCGCGGTCCCGGTGGGGCTGGCGAAGGAGTGGCGGGCGACCTCGGTGACGTACGAGCGCAAGGACGCCAACGCCTGGCACCTGGGCTTCCTGGACCCGGACAAGCAGTACGTGTCGGTGGAGCAGTCCAGCGACGGGTCGGCGAAGTACGTGGAGAAGGTCACCCAGGGGGCCAAGGCCACCGGGCAGACCCAGCAGGTCGGCGACCGCGCCTGGGAGCGCTGGGACGGCGAGAAGTACGACGCCCTGGTGCTCCGGGAGCAGGGCTACGTCACCGTCGTGACCGGGACGGCCTCCTTCGAGCAGCTCGGCGCGATGGCCGCGGTGCTGGAGTTCAAGCAGGGGGCGCAGGCCTCGTAGGGCCCGCCGTGCGGCGGCCCGCCGGAACGCGGCCCGCCGTGACGCGGCCCGCCGTGACGCGGCCCGCCGGAACGCGCAGAAGGCCGCCCACCCCGGGAGAACCGGGGCGGGCGGCCTTCTGCGCGTGTCCGCCGCCCGTGGGGCGGGACCGGACTCAGACGGTGGTGACGACCTGGTCGAAGTCCAGGCGCGGGGAGCGCGGGAACCAGGCGTTCTCGCCCGGCTTGCCGATGTTGACGACCATCAGCGGGGTGTGGTCGGCGTCCAGGAACTCCTTCTGGACGCCGGCGAAGTCCAGGCCGGTCATCGGGCCGGCGGACAGGCCGGCGGCGCGGACGCCGACGATGAAGTAGGCGGCCTGGAGGGAGGCGTTGACCAGGGCGGACTGCTCGCGGACCGGGCGCTCGGAGAAGAAGGCGTCCTTGGCCTGCGGGAAGTGCGGCAGCAGCTGGGGGAGCTCCTCGTGGAACTCGTTGTCCGCGGAGAGGATCGCGACCAGCGGGGCGGCGGCGGTCTTGGCCTGGTTGCCCTCGGCCATGTGCTTCACGAGGCGCTCGCGGGCCTCGGGGGAGCGGACCAGCGTGATGCGCAGCGGGGTCTGGTTGAAGGCCGTGGGGCCGAACTTCACCAGGTCGTAGATGGCCTGGACCTGCTCCTCGGTGACCGGCTCGTCGGAGAACGAGTTGGCGGTGCGGGCCTCGCGGAACAGCAGGTCCTGGGCGGCGGCGTCGAGCACGAGAGACATCGGTAAGCCTTCTTCTTTACGGAGGTGAAGCGCGATGTCTCCGACTCTACGACGAAAGTAGATGAAATTTCAACTAAAAGGGCCTGGCGAGACCTGGATCACTCTTCGCGGCCCCCCTCGCGGCCGTCGCCGTCCCCGGCCGCCTCCCGGGCCGCCAGCGCCGAGTCCAGCCGGGCGCGGGCCCCCTCCAGCCAGTGCCGGCAGACCTGTGCCAGCTCCTCGCCGCGCTCCCAGAGCGCGAGCGACTCCTCCAGGGAGGTGCCGCCGGCCTCCAGCCTGCGGACGACCTCGACGAGTTCGTCGCGGGCCTGTTCGTACCCCAGCGCGGTATCGCTCTCAGTCATTCCCGTTTCCCATCGTATCTGCGTACTACAGCCAGTTTGTTGCCGGAACTTGTCATCCTCTAGCGGTCTTCGAGGCGACCTCGGAGGCGACCTTGGACGCGGTCTCGGGGGCGGTCTCCGGGGCGGTCTCCGCCGTGACCTCCACCGCGAACTCGCCCGCCGCCACCCGCGCCCGCAGCACCTGCCCCGGCGCGACCTCGCCGGGCGCCCGCACCACGTGCCCGTCCGCCCGCTGGAGCACCGCGTACCCCCGCTCCAGGGTGGCCGCGGGGGACAGCGCGAGGACCCGGGCCCGGGTGTGCTCCAGCTCGGAGTCGGCCCGGTCCAGCAGGTGCCCGAGCGTGCGCCGGCTGCGGGCCAGCAGGGCGTCCAGCTCGGACTCCCGGGTCTCGACCATCCGCTGCGGGTGCACGAACACCGGCCGGGCCAGGGCGTGCGCGAGTCCCCGCTCCTCCCGGTCCAGCAGCCCGCGCAGCGCGCGCAGCCCCCGGCCCTGGAGCTGGCGCACCCGCTCCAGCTCCTCCCCGACGTCCGGGACCACCTTCTTCGCGGCGTCCGTCGGCGTGGAGGCCCGCAGGTCCGCCACCAGGTCCAGCAGTGGCGAGTCCGGCTCGTGCCCGATCGCCGAGACCACCGGCGTACGGGCCGCCGCGACCGTCCGTACGACCTCCTCGTCGGAGAAGGGCAGCAGGTCCTCCACGCTGCCGCCGCCGCGCGCCACGATGATCACGTCCACATCGGGCCGGGCGTCGAGCTCCTTGACCGCCTGCACCACCTGCGGCACCGCGTGCACCCCCTGCACGGCCACGTTGCGCACCTCGAAGCGCACCGCCGGCCAGCGCCGCCGGGCGTTCTCCAGCACGTCCCGCTCGGCCGCCGAGGCCCGCCCCACCACCAGCCCGATCAGCTGCGGCAGGAACGGCAGCGGCTTCTTGCGGTCCAGCGCGAACAGGCCCTCGGCGGCCAGCGACCGCTTCAGCCGCTCCAGCCGGGCCAGCAGCTCCCCGATGCCGACCGGGCGGATCTCGGTGACCCGCAGGGACAGCTGCCCGCGCGGGGCGTACCACTCCGGCTTGGCCAGGACGACGACCCGCGCGCCCTCCGACACCGCGTCCGCGACCTCCTCCCAGACCTGCCGGAAGCAGGTCACGCTGACGGAGATGTCGTGCGACGGGTCCCGCAGCGTCAGGAACACCACCCCCGCCCCCGGCCGCCGGGACAGCTGCGTGATCTGCCCCTCCACCCACACCTGGCCCAGGCGGTCGATCCAGCCCCCGATGAGCCGGGACACCTGACCGACCGGTAGCGGCGCATCAGCCGACGTATTCAGACCCATGCACGCAGGCTAACCGCCGGGGCCGACACCCGTACCGGGCCCGTCGGCCGCGGCCCCGGCGCGTCGGCCGCGCTGGGCCACCAGCACGCACAGCCCCACCAGCAGCCACACCGCCCCCACGAGCTGCGCCGTCCAGGACGCCTCGACGATCACGGCCACGGTCACGGCGGCGCCCAGTACGGGGAACACCAGGTGCTTGAGCCAGTTCGGCGGGCCCTCCATCCGCCGCACCACGAACCAGCCCACCACCGAGGCGTGCAGCAGCGTGAAGGCCGTCAGCGCGCCGATGTCCACCACGGAGACCAGGTGGTCGAGCCCGTCGTCGCGGCGGGCCGCCCACACCGCCGCGACCAGCGTCACCGTGGCCGCGACCAGCAGCGCCGCCCTCGGGGTGCCGCCCGAAGTGCGCGCCAGAACGCCCGGCAGCCGCCGTTCCCGCGCCATCGCGAACAGCAGCCGCCCGGCCGCGGCCTGCCCGGCCAGCGCCGCGAAGGCGGCCCCCACCGCCTTGCTCGCCGCCACCAGGTCGTGCAGCCACCCCCCGACCGAGGCCTCGACGGCGTCGTAGAAGGCCGGCCCCTGGAGCGCCGGGTCGGCGGCGAGCTCGGCCGAGGAGACCGGGGTGAGCAGCGCCGCGAGGTAGGTCTGGACGAGGAACAGCACCCCGGTCAGCGCCAGGCAGAACAGCACCGCCCGCGCCACCCGGGCAGAGCCCCCGGTCACCTCCTCGGCGAAGGAGACGATGGCGTCGAAGCCCAGGTAGGACAGGACCGCGATCGACACCGCGCCCAGGACGGCGGCCGTCGAGAAGCCCAGCGAGCCGTCGCCGGTCAGCGGGGACAGCCAGCCGCGCCGGGCCCCGTCCCGGACCAGTACGGTCACCGCCGAGACGAGGAAGACCAGCAGGACCAGGAGCTCCATGCCGAGCACCGCGAAGCCCACGCGCGCGGCCGCCCGTACGCCCCACAGGTTCAGCGCGGTGGTGATCACCACGGCCAGCGCCGTCCACACCCAGCGGGAGACCTCCGGGACCAGCGCGTTCATCGCGATCCCGGAGAAGAGGTACGCGACCGCCGGGATCAGCAGGTAGTCCAGCATCGCCATCCAGCCCGCGATCAGCCCCGGTCCCTCGCCCAGCGCCTTGCGGGCGTAGGTGAACACCGAGCCCGCCTGCGGGGCCACCCGCACCATCTGCGCGTACGAGAGGGCCGTGAGGGCCATCGCGGCCGTCGCGACGAGGTAGACGAGCGCGACGGCGCCGTGCGACCTGGCGTCCAGGGCGCCGAAGACGCCCACCGGGGCCATGGGGGCGATGAAGAGGAGGCCGTAGACGACCAGGTCCCGGAATCCGAGGCTCCGCCGCAGGGCGGTGGGCGGGACGGTGGTGGAATCCGTAGCGGACGCCATCGTTCCTCCGGGGGATCGCCGATATGGACGTTCGACCAAGTGTGTGCCGTACGGGGGACGTCCGGCCTGCTGGAGACCCCCGTACGATGGAGCGTATGACTGCTCCCGCCCCCGCTTCCGCATCCCGCCGCGTCCTGCTCGCCGCCCCGCGCGGCTATTGCGCGGGAGTGGACCGCGCCGTGATCGCTGTCGAGACGGCCCTCCAGCAGTACGGTGCGCCGGTCTACGTCCGCCACGAGATCGTGCACAACAAGTACGTCGTCCAGACGCTGGAGAAGAAGGGCGCCATCTTCGTCGAGCGGACGGAGGAGGTCCCGCCCGGCTCCATCGTGATGTTCTCCGCGCACGGCGTGGCGCCGGTGGTGCACGAGGAGGCCGCCCGCGGCAAGCTCGCGACGATCGACGCGACCTGCCCGCTGGTCACCAAGGTGCACAAGGAAGCCATCCGGTACGCGAACGAGGACTTCGACATCCTCCTCATCGGCCACGAGGGCCACGAGGAGGTCATCGGCACCTCCGGCGAGGCCCCGGACCACATCACCATCGTCGACGGCCCGGACGACGTCGCGAAGGTCGAGGTGCGCGACGAGTCGAAGGTCGTCTGGCTCTCGCAGACCACCCTCTCGGTCGACGAGACGATGGAGACGGTCGACGCGCTGAAGACGAAGTTCCCGCTGCTCGTCTCCCCTCCCAGCGACGACATCTGCTACGCCACCTCCAACCGGCAGGCCGCGGTCAAGGTCATGGGCGCCGACTCCGACCTGGTCATCGTGGTCGGGTCGAAGAACTCCTCGAACTCGATCCGGCTGGTCGAGGTCGCCCTCGACGCCGGCGCGGGCGCCGCGTACCTGGTCGACTTCGCGAGCGAGATCGACGAGGCCTGGCTGGAGGGCGTCACGACGATCGGCCTGACCTCGGGCGCCTCGGTGCCGGAGGTGCTGGTCGAAGAGGTCCTGGAGTGGCTGGCCGCCCGCGGCTACGCCGACGTGGAGATCGTCAAGACCGCCGAGGAGTCCATCGTCTTCTCCCTCCCCAAGGAGCTGCGCCGCGACCTGCGCGCGGAGGCCGCCGAACTGGTTGCCGGGGGCGCGGACGAGTAGCCTGCCGGGCCCGGCGTTCGTACGGTGAGTCCATGCAGATCTTCGGTGTGGACATCGGCGGTTCCGGGATCAAGGGCGCTCCCGTGGACCTGGACCGCGGCGAGCTGGCGCAGGAGCGCCACAAGGTACTGACACCGCATCCGGCCACCCCCGAGGGGGTGGCCGGATGCGTTGCGGAGGTGATCGGCGCGTTCTCCTGGAAGGGCCCGGTGGGGGTCACCTTCCCGGGTGTGGTCACCGGCGGTGTCACCCGTTCGGCCGCCAACGTCGACAAGGCGTGGGTGGGCACGGACGCGGCCGCCCTGCTCTCGCGGGAGCTCGACGGCCTGCCGGTCGCCGTCCTCAACGACGCGGACGCGGCGGGCGTCGCGGAGATGACGTACGGGGCCGGGCGCGGCCGGGGCGGCACCGTCATCCTGCTCACCCTGGGCACCGGCATCGGCAGCGCCCTCTTCACGGACGGGCGGCTCGTGCCGAACTCGGAGCTGGGCCACCTGGAGCTCAAGGGCCACGACGCGGAGACCCGGGCGTCGGTGAAGGCCAAGGAGGACGGCGACCTCACCTGGGAGCGCTGGGCGCACCGCCTGCAGAGGTACCTGGCCCACGTCGAGATGCTCTTCTCCCCGGACCTCTTCATCCTCGGCGGCGGGGTCAGCCGCAAGCCGGAGAAGTTCCTCCCGCTGATCCGGGACATCCGGGCGGAGATCGTCCCGGCGAAGCTCCAGAACAACGCGGGCATCGTCGGCGCGGCGATGGCCGCCCGCGACCTGGCGCGGAAGGCGGGGTAGGCGGGGTAGGCGGGCCGGCCGGGCAGGGCGGTTCAGGCGGTGCTGCTGCGACGGGCGGCCCGCCGCCGCCCGCTCAGCGCGGCGCGCCGCGCCAGGGCGATCAGGGCGGCGACCAGCGTGCCCGCGTAGAGCCAGCCGGCGTGCAGGGACAGCGCCGACACCACCCCCATCAGCTGCCCGCCGACGCCGCCGGAGCCGCCCGACACGGGCCAGACCCCGGCGGCGAACGCGATGGGCACGGCCACGGGCGCGGTGACCAGGTCGGCCGGCCGCACCCACGCGGCGGTCGCGGCGGCCACGGGGAGGAAGAGCAGCCCGTACGCGAAGAGCGAGGAGTCGAAGAGCAGCCAGGAGATCCCGGCGGCCAGGAGCATCGCGACGCAGGCGAACAGCCCGCCGCCGAGCCCGGTCAGCCGGGGCCGGGGCAGCCGCCGCCCGCCCCGGGCCGCGGGGGGCCGGGAGCCGCGCACCTGAGGGTGACCTGTCGAACGCATCCTGTATTGCTCCACCCGACCAACCTAGGCGGGAGGCCCCCCGGATCGGCCCCCGGACACGCGTACATCCACCGGCGCTCATCGGAAAGTAAACTGTCCGACGGCCCACTCCGGGCCGCCGCCCCCTCCAGCTACGGGAAGTCGCCAACGTGTCGCTCACGATCGGAATCGTCGGCCTGCCGAATGTCGGCAAGTCGACCCTTTTCAACGCCCTGACCAAGAACGACGTGCTGGCGGCCAACTACCCGTTCGCCACCATCGAGCCGAACGTCGGCGTCGTCGGCGTCCCGGACCCGCGCCTGGCGGTCCTGGCCGGCATCTTCGGCTCCCAGAAGGTCCTCCCGGCCACGGTCGACTTCGTCGACATCGCGGGCATCGTGCGCGGCGCCTCGGAGGGCGAGGGCCTCGGCAACAAGTTCCTCGCGAACATCCGCGAGTCGGACGCGATCTGCCAGGTCATCCGTGCCTTCAAGGACGAGAACGTCGTCCACGTCGACGGCAAGGTCTCGCCCAAGGACGACATCGAGACGATCAACACCGAGCTGATCCTCGCGGACCTCCAGTCCATCGAGAAGGCGGAGCCGCGCCTGACGAAGGAGTCCCGCCTCCAGAAGGAGAAGGTCGCGGTCCTGGCGGCCGTCGTCGAGGCGAAGAAGATCCTCGAAGCGGGCGACACCCTCTTCTCGAAGGGCATCACCAAGGGCACGGAGCAGGGCGACCTCCTCCACGAGCTGCACCTCCTCACCACCAAGCCGTTCCTCTACGTCTTCAACGTGGACGAGGACGAGCTGACGGACGACGCCTTCAAGGCGGAGCAGTCCGCGCTGGTCGCCCCGGCCGAGGCCATCTTCCTGAACGCGAAGCTGGAGCAGGACCTCTCGGAGCTGGACGACGAGGAAGCCCTGGAGCTCCTCCAGTCGGTCGGCCAGGACGAGCCCGGCCTCGCCACCCTCGGCCGCGTCGGCTTCGCCACCCTGGGCCTCCAGACCTACCTGACGGCAGGCCCGAAGGAAACCCGCGCCTGGACCATCAAGCAGGGCGCCACCGCCCCCGAGGCCGCGGGCGTCATCCACACCGACTTCCAGCGCGGCTTCATCAAGGCCGAGGTCATCTCCTTCGCGGACCTGGTCGAATGCGGCTCGGTCGCGGAAGCCCGCGCGAAGGGCAAGGCCCGCATGGAGGGCAAGGAGTACGTCATGCAGGACGGCGACGTGGTGGAGTTCCGCTTCAACGTGTAGCGGCGTCCATGCTGTGCGTTAAGTAATTAGTCAAGCGTGCAGGCCAGGGGGGTCGGGCTCCGTCGAGTCCGACCCCTTCTGTATTCCCGTGCTGACTTGGTGCTGACTTGGAATCGCGGTGTCAGGCCGACTGGCCCGGTGCCAGCTTGTCCAGATCGAGGCTGATCTCGAACGGCAGGGATCGCTGGAGCGTGTGGCGGAAGATTCCTGCCGGCGCGTACGAGCTGGTCGGCTCGTCGAGCTCGTAGACGTGCACGGCGGGGGCGGTGTCCTCGTCCTCGATGCACCAGTAGTGCCGGATGCCGGCCTCGGCGTACTTGCGAAGCTTGACGGTCCGGTCGCGGTGGGCAGATTCCGGCGAGACGACCTCGACGACGAGCTGGACATCTTCGGGAGCGAACCAGGTGCAGTCGGGGTCGTACGGGGCCGTGGTCACCACGAGGTCGGGTTCCGGGCGGTTCCGGGCATCGAGGCGGATGGTCATCTCCCGGCCGACCCTGAAGCCCGCCGGGGCCTGCGCCCTGAGAGCCAACGTGAGGTCGGTGACGATCTCTCCGTGCCACCAGCGCTGGGGCGACATGATGAATACGAGGGCTCCGTCGATCAGCTCGGTGTGGCGGGGTGCCTCGGGGAGGTGGTCGAGGTCCTCTGCGAACCAGCCTTCCGCGCGCGGCGGGCGCATCCAGTCGGGCAGTGCGGTCATGGCTTCACGGTAGCGGTCAGCAGCTCAGGCTGGGGAGCAGACGATCTCAGCCGGATGATTTTCGGCAACTTTCCACGCTGCAACCAGCCACCTGCCTAGCATCCGGTCATGAGTGACTCATCGGTTCAGATCGCCACGGTGGTCATTTCCGTGGCGGCTCTCGTCTTCTCCACGACGGCCGCGTTCTGGTCTCTCGTCTGCAACCGGCGTCAGGCGAGGGCGGTTGCCGAGGCCAACGCCCTCACGGAGAGGGCCCAACGCGAGCAGGCGGAACCGTACGTCATCGTCGACATCAGGCCCCGCATCCCTGGTTCGTCATTGCTTGTGCTGGTGATCGAGAACATCGGCCAGACGCTGGCCCGCAACGTGCACATCTCGGTGAGTCCTCCGCTCCAGACCACTCTGGGTGCCGAGCGGGCCGAGACCCCCAACCGTGCTGTTGGTCGGCGCATCGCAACCCTTCCCCCCCAAGCGCCGCATTCCCTTCGTCATGGATGTGGGCCATCAACTCTTCTCCTCGGAACTGCCCAAGGTGTACGAGTTCCAGGTTGACGCGGACGGCCCCTTCGGCCGTGTGGGCACGCTGACCTACACAGTGGATCTTGAGGCCCTGAGGGATAGCGCCCTTGAGACCGACTCTGTGGAGTGGAGTGCGCATCAGGTCGCCAAACACTTTGGAGAGACCGTGAAAGCGCTGTGGCGGCAGGCGCGGTCGCTTGACGAGTTGAGTCAGCAGATTCAGCGGAGTGTTGAATTGCAGGACTCGGAGCGCCGGTCGGACGCTGACGTTCCCGACTTGGTGGAACGCGCCCTCCCTGAGATGCCTATGGCGCCGTTGAGTGACGATGGCGATCCGGCGTAACGGTCGTACTCCCGTGCTGATTCTGTGCTGACTTGGCCCGCCCAAAACCACGTTTCCGCAGGTGGGAGCATTGCGCTATGCGTTCCGCTTCAACGTGTAGTCGTGCACGTACTGCACGTGAGGCATTGAGTCAAACGTGCAGGACAGAAGGGGCCGGACTCTGTTGAGTCCGGCCCCTTTGTCGTCGCCGTGCTGGATGGGTGCTGGATATTCTGACGTGGGGTCAGGAGTGATCAGGTCTCGTAAACGGTGGACCGGTGTCCCACGTGAACGATCCAGACCACCAGCTCTCCGTTGTCGATCGTGTAGACGACGCGATAGTCGCCGACGCGCAGGCGGCGGCGTTCGGGCTGGGATACGAGTGCAGTGGTGTTGAAGCCGAGAGGGTCGGTTTCCAACTCGGTCAGCTTGGCCAGGATGCGCAGCGCCATGTCGCGGGGGATCTTCCGAAGCTCGGCCTGCGCCTCGGGGCGGAAGACGGTTCGGTACTCACTCACCGCGTGCCAGCGTCTCCCTCATGATGTCCTCGAGCGGGATGCCGGGCGCGGGGTTGGCCATGCGCTCGTCGATGATGCGGTTGATCTCGCGTTCTTCCCACTCTTGGTACTTGCGCAGCACCTCGATGGAGACGACGGCGGCGACCTCCTTGCCCCGACGCGTGATCACTGTGGGCACGTCGTCGCGATCGGCGCGCTCCACGACCTCGGCGAGGTGGGCGCGCACGTCGCGGATGGACTCTATGGGCAACGGCTGCGTCATGCGCCCAAGCGTACCGAGTGACTCATGTGTACACAACGTGTGTCGGTGTGGGTGACGATCTTCGTCGCGGTCGCGCGTGCCGGATGTGCTGGATGAATCCGCACCGTGCTGGGTCGGTGCTGGACAAGGGTTCCGAAAACTGCGTTTCCGCAGGTCGGAGCGCTGTGCTGAATGTTCCGCTTCAACGTGTAATCATCCTGTTGTTGCACGTTGGGTGATTTCGTCAAATGTGCAGGTCAGAAGGGGTCGGACTCTGCGAGTCCGACCCCTTCTGCATTCCCGTGCAGGCTTGGCGCTGACTTTCAGCCGTTTCGGGGTGGCGTGAGCTTGTCGAGGTCCAGGGTGATCTCGAAGGGCACCGGGCGCTGGAGGGTGCCCCGGAAGATGCCGGCGGGCGCGTAGGTGCCGGTGGGTTCGTCGAGCTCGTAGGCGTGGACGACGGGTGCCCCGTCCTCGTCCTCGATGCACCAGTAGTGCGGGATGCCGGCCTCCGCGTACTTGCGGAGTTTTACTGTGCGATCGCGATGGGCGGACTCCGGGGAGACGACCTCGATGACGAGCTGGACGTCCTCCGGTGCGAACCAGGTGCGGTCGCCGTCGAAATCGGCCGTCGTCACCAGCAGGTCCGGTTCGGGACGGTTCCGCGGGTCGAGCTTGATGGTCATTTCGCGGCCGACTCTGGTGTCGGCGGGCACCTGCTCCATGAGCGCGACGGTGAGCATGGTGACGAGGTGGCCGTGCCACCACCGCTGGGGCGACAGCCTGAAAACGAGGGCTCCGTCGATCAGCTCGGTGTGGCGGGGTGCCTCGGGGAGGTGGTCGAGGTCCTCCGCGAACCAGCCCTCGGCGCGCGGTGGGCGCATCCAGTCGGGCAGTGCGGTCATGGCCTTACGGTAGCGGCCCGCGGCTCGGGCCGGAGGGGTGTCGGGGGTTCACTGCGGGGGTGTGTGTGCGAGTTCGCGGGTGGCGGAGCGCAGTACGAAGGCCATCACGACTTCGAACACGCCGAGCAGGACGAGCCAGAGGCCCAGCAGTCGTGTCAGGGCGACCGCGGAGTCCACCGGGAAGCAGAGCACGACGATTCCGGCGATGACGCCGAGGGCGCCCAGGCCGAAGAGCATGCCGCGGTGTACGAGGTCGTGGTCGGCGATCGCCGTGTACGCCGTGAGCACTCCGCTCAGCAGCCAGAACACCCCGAGGATCAGGGACAGCGCGCCGATCGTCTGCATCGGATGCCGCAGTACCAGGACGCCCGCCAGGAACGCCAGCATGGAGATCAGGACGCCCGCCAGTCTGCTGCCGCCCCGGTCGCCGCTGTGCGAGAAGGCCGAGACGAAACGGAAGGCGCCGGCCACCAGGAGCTGCAGGCCGATGATCACGGCCAGGACGTGCAGGGTCTCGTCGGGCCAGACGAGTATCAGGATGCCGGGGATCAAGGTCGCGAGGGCGAACCCGAGTGCCCAGCGCCAAGAGCTCCCGAGCTGCTTGAGGACGTCCTCGGGGTCGCTGTGCGTGTACTGCGGTGCCGCGTCGGGGGATACGGTCATCACGCCTCCTGGGCCAGCCGGGCGGCCCGCGGGGGCACCCTGGAGCCGCCGGACATGCCGTGACTGCTTTCAGGTCATTTTAGGCCGTTATGTCATCGCCCGCCGGGTCGGTCGAGCAGGGTGGTTCTGTAGGGAGATACGCGAAGATCCAGACCCTTCCCCGGACGGACCGAGGCGCGGCCCCGCCGGTGGGCGGCGGGCGGGGCCGGTGGGTGGATCTTGGTGCGTATCCTCGGGGGTTCGCAGTGGGTGCGGGGGAGGCAACAGGTGGAGATCCGGCTGCTCGGGACCGTCGCCGTCGTGACGGAGTGCGGGGACGTCGCGCCGGGGCCCGCCAAGCGCTCCAGCCTGCTGGCCGTGCTGGCGCTGCGGCCCAACACCGCGGTCCCGGTGAGCCGGCTGATCGAAGCCCTCTGGGAGGACGAGCCGCCCGCCCGGGCCCGGACCGTGCTCCAGGGGCACGTCTCGCGGCTGCGCGCCCTGCTGGCCCGGTGCGGGGCCCCGGCGCACGGGGTCGAACTCGCCACCCAGGGCTCGGCGTACGTACTGCGGATGCCGGAGTCACTCGTGGACGCGCACCGCTTCGAGGAGCTCGTCACCCTGGCCGGGGCGCAGTGCCGGCCCGCCGACGCCGTCCTGAAGCTGCGCGAGGCGCTCTCCTTCTGGCAGGGTCCCGCGCTCACCGGAACCGTGCAGAGCCGGCACCTCCAGGCCGAGGCGAGCGGCCTGGAGGAGCTGCGGCTGGCCGCGGTGGAGGCGCTCGCCGGGGCGTACGGGCGGCTCGGCGAGCACGGCATGGCCGCCGCCGTGCTCCGCACCGAGGCCGTCGCGCACCCGCTGCGCGAATCCCTGGCGGCCGCGCTGATGCTGGCCCTGGGCCGCTCGGGGCGGCAGTCGGACGCCATCGGCTGGTACCACCGCACCCGCCGGCTGCTCGGCGAGGAGCTCGGCGTGGACCCCGGGGAGGTGCTCGAAGCCGCCTACGCGGAGCTGCTGCGTTCGGCCGGCCCCGCGTCGCGGCGGCGGTCCGCCGCGCCCGCCCCGGCCGCCGAGGCGGTGGTTCCCGAGCAACTGCCGCGTCCGCCAAGAGGGTTCACCGGGCGGGACGCCGAACTGGCGGAGCTCACCCGGGCCGTCGGGTCGGGCGGCGCGGCCGTCCGCCTGGTCACCGGGCCCGCCGGAGTCGGCAAGACCGCCTTCGCCGTGCACTGGGCCCACCAGCGGCACGCCGACTTCCCCGCGGGCCGGCTCTTCGCCGACCTCCGCGGCTTCAGCGACGCCCAGCCGCCCGAAACCGGCGCCGTCCTAAGGGAGTTCCTCCTGGCCCTGGGGGTGTCGCCGGACGGGATGCCGGAGACGGCCGACGCGATGGGCGCGCTGTTCCGCTCGCTCACCGCGGGGCGCCGGCTGCTCCTCGTACTCGACGACGCGCGCTCCTCCGAGCAGGTCCGGCCCCTGCTCCCCGGCGGCGACCACTGCACGACGCTGGTCACCAGCCGCAACCGGCTCGGCGGACTCGTCGCCTCCGACGCCGCCAGGCCGCTCCCCCTGGGCCACCTCCCGCCGGCCGACGCGCGGGCCCTGCTCGCCGACGTGCTGGGCGCGGCCCGGGTCGAGGCCGAACCGGAAGCCGCCGCCCGGCTGGCCGCCCTCTGCGACGGGCTCCCGCTGGCACTGCGGGTGACGGCGGCCCGCCTGGCCGAGCGGCCGGAGTGGGGGCTCGGCGCCATGGTCGGCGAGCTGGCCGACGAACAGGGGCGACTGGCGGCCCTGAACGTCGAGGACACCGGGGTGTCGGCCGCGCTGCGCCTCACCGTGCAGCAACTGCCCGAGTCCGCGGCCCGGATGTTCCGCGCGCTCGGCCTGCACCCCGCGGGCGACCTGGACCGCTTCGCGGCCGGCGCGCTCGCCGGGACCTCGCCCGCGCAGGCCTGCGCCGACCTGGACCGGCTCGCCGCGGCCCACCTGATCGGCGAGCCCGTTCCGGGCCGCTGGTCCTCGCACGACCTGGTACGGCTCTACGCCCGCGAGCTCGCCCCGCAGGCGGACCCCGAGGGCCTGCGCCGCCTCCTCGACCACTACCTCTACACGGGACTCGCGGCCGACGCCGCCGCCGAGCCGGGCTCGCAGCCCTGCTACGCGCTGCCCCGCGACTTCCGCAGGCCCCCGGCGATCCGGGAGTTCGAGGACCGCCGCGCCGCACTGGCCTGGTACGAGGCGGAGCGCCCGGCCCTGGAGGGGGCGGTCGCCGCCGCCGCTGCCCTGGGCCTGCACGACCGGGCCTGGCGGCTGGCCCTCGTACCGTGGCCGCTGGTGCTGTGGCGGATCGGGGACGGCTGGGTGCCGCTCCTGGAGGCCGGACTGCGCTCGGCGGAGCACGAGGAGAACCCCGACGCGCAGTCGCGCACCCGGTCCCTGCTCGGGTGGGTGCTGCACGAGGAGGGCCGCGACGCCGAGGCCCTGGTCCACCTGGAGCGGGCGCCGACGCTGGCCGCGCGGGCCGGAGACGGGATCGGCGAGGCCATCGCCTACGCGAACCTCGGGGCGGTCCTGGACTCCACGGGGTGCCGCGAGCGGGCCGGGGAACTGATGTCCCGGGCGGTGGAGCTCGCCGCGCGGACCGGCCACCCCTCCACGCGGGTGCTGACCCTCCAGCACCTGGCCCGGCACTGCCTGCGGACGGGGGCCCACGCGCAGGCGCTCGCGTACGTCGTGCGCGCGGAGGGGCTCGTCCCCGACGAGCTGGAGGTCGGCCGGGCGCAGCTGCAGATCGTCCGGGGCGAGGCCCTGGCCGGCCTCGGCCGGGTCGAGGAGGCCGCCGGCCAGCTCGGACGGGCCGCGGCGGCGGCGGACGCGGCCGGGTTCACGGACGGTGCGCGGCGGGCGGGGGAGCTGCTGTCGCGGCTGGCGGCGGATCGGTAGCGGATCGGCAGTGGATAGGTAGCGGCGCGCAAGCGGAACGGCAGCGCCCGGCCTGCTGTTGCCCCCCCGCACCCCAGCGCGGCCCCGGTGCTCCCGCCCCGCCCGTTGGGGTTCCCTGCCGTCAGAGGCCCTGGACCTCGGCGACCGTGAAGGTGGTCGGGGTGCCGCCGGTGGGGTTCATGGGGCCGCCGTGGTCGAACTGGGAGCGGACCACCAGGGTGCGGCCCCGGGTGTGGGTGAGGGTGGTGGGGATCTGGAGCGAGGGGTCCGTCAGGGTGCGGGTCAGGCGGGCGCGGGTGCCGTCGGCGCTGAGCTGCCAGCGGGTCAGGGTGTTGGGGAGGTTCTGGGCCACGCGCAGGGTGCCGTCGGGGGAGAGGGCGAGGCCGTCGGCGGCCTTGAGGTCGCCGCCGGTCAGGGCGACGCGACCGAGTGCGCCGGTGCGGAGGTCGACGCGGTGCAGGTCGCCCGCGGTCATGTCGACGGCCAGCAGGTAGCGGCCCGCGGGGTCGGAGACGATGCCGTTGAGGGCGAAGCTGCCGGCGGGCGCCGGGGTGAGGTGCCCGGTCAGGTCGTAGGCGACGGCCAGGGCGCCGGAGCCGGCCCGCAGCTGGGCCGGGGTGACCCGGTAGATCACCGGGCGGGCGCTGTCGGTGAGGTAGGCCGTGCCGTCCGGGGTGATGGTGAGGTCGTTGATGAAGCGCGGGCCGGTGCCCGGGACCTCGAAGTGGGCCAGGCGGGCTCCGGTGCGGGTGTCGTACACCGCGACCCCGGTGGTCGAATCGATGACCCACAGCCGGCCCCGGGCGTCGACGCGCAGGCCGTTCGCCGTGTGCCGGCCGTCGGTGCCGGCGGGGAGGAAGACCTCGGCGGTGCGGGCGCCGGGGCGGGCGCGGTAGACGGTGCCGTCCGCGTACGAGCCGACGTAGACGGTGCCCGTACGGGAATCGGAGGCGATGCCCTCCGGATAGACCTTCGCCCCCGGCAGGGTGAACGCCGTCGAGATCCGGGGCGAGGGCGAGGGCGCGGCGGTGGCGGTGGCGGGCGACGGGGGAGCGGTCGCGGCACCGGCGGGCGCGGTGGCGGCCACCGTGAGGGCCGCCGACACGGCGAGGGCCACGGCGAGGTGCTTCGGCAGCGTGGGCATGTGTGAATCCTTCTCGTTGGGTGAGTTCGAAGAGTAGTTAGAGTTCTAATGATTGGCAAGGGTCGTAGGATTTCCCCCATGACGTCCATGCCCCCCGGAGAGCGCATCGGCTCGCACATCAAGCGCGCCGAGCAGGCCCTCCTCGCGGCGAAGAACACCGCGTGCAAGCCGGCCGCCGTGACGGTGCCGCAGTACGCGGCGCTGCTCTGGCTCGCCGAGAAGCCCGGTATCTCCGCCGCCGCCCTGTCCCGGCTCTGCGGGGTCACGCCGCCGACCATGAACACGGTCCTGAAGAACCTCCAGGAGCGCGGGTTCATCGAGCGGACCCCCCACGAGTGGCACCGCAACGTGCTGGAGACCCGGCTCACCGAGGAGGGCCGGGCCGTGATGGAGCGGGCGGACGAGGGCGCCGTCCGGGTCGAGCGGGCGCTCGCCGCGGCCCTCTCCGCCGAGGACCGGGAGCGGCTCGTGGAGCTGCTCGGACGCTGCGCCGAGGTGCTCGACACCCTGAAGTGACCGGGGGTCCGGGCGCGGCCACCGGAAGTTCCGCCCCTGTTTTGCGCGGATTCGGAACCTTCCAGGACACTCGCACATCAGGACCAGTGGATGTCTGTCCAGCCGTTCTGCCCCGCCCCGGGGCAGCCCCGACCGTTCGGAGCGAAGTCCGTGCACGAGTACCCGCAGCAGCCGTCCGGCGCCGACCCCGAGCCGGGCCGGGGCCGCTCCCGGCGCGCGATCTGGATCGGCGCGGGCGTGGCCTGCGCGCTGCTCCTCGGCGGCGGGGGATTCGCCGCCTGGAAGAACGAGTGGTTCTCGGGCAACGGCGAGACCGTCAGCTTCGGCCCGGCGGCCGACCGGCCCGCCCCGGCGTCCGGCGGCTCCGGGCAGAAGTCCCCGAGCCCCGCCCCGGTGGCCCCGCCCAAGCCCACCGGCGACCCGGACGTGCTCATCCCGTCCGGCCCGAAGTCCGACTTCAAGCAGACCGCCAAGCTCGACGACGGCACCGTCATAGCCAAGACCCGCCTGGCGGGCGCCAAGTCCGGCTTCGAGGGTGACGTCTGGGTCTGGGCCCCCAAGGAGTACGACGACCCGAAGTACGCCAAGAGCGGCTTCCCGGTCCTGATCGCCCTCCCCGGCGGCAACGGCTTCCCGACGAACTACTGGGCCGACCGCAGCCTCGGCCTCCAGAAGGCCATAGCCGAGGGCGTCGAGGCCGGCACCAGCCTGCCGTTCATCGTGATCATGCCGGTGCTCAACCCGGACAACAAGTACTACTACGACGGCGCCGACATACCCGGCCAGCCCAAGATGGGCACCTGGATGGCCGAGGACGTACCGGACTTCGTCCGCGCGAACTTCCGTACGTACAAATCCCGGGACGGCTGGGCCTTCATGGGCTCCTCCTCGGGCGCCTTCGTGGGCATGAAGACCGTCCTGCAGTACCCGGACCGCTTCAAGGCGGTCATCGCCAGCGGCGGCGAGATCACCCCGGACTCCCCGCTCTGGAAGGGCCACCAGGCCGAGATGGACGCGAACAACCCGGAGAAGCTCGCCCAGAAGCTGATCGACTCGAACGGTCCCGAGGTCTACATCAACTTCCAGGTCGGCACCAAGGAGACCGGCAAGGACCGGATGGCGAAGTTCGTGCGCGAGTACGGCAAGGGCCCCGTCAAGACCACCATCCGCGACATCCAGAACGGCGAGCACAACGGCTGGCACTACGTGCGGGGCATGAAGGAAGGCTCGCTGGAGTGGGTCAGCAAGGTGCTGAAGGGTCCCAAGCCCGAGGCCGGCTGACGGGCGGCTGCGCGGCCGGCCGGCTGCCGGCCGACCCGCCCCACCGCGCCCGTCCGTCCCCTCCGAACGCCCGCCCGCCCCACCCGAACGCCCGTCCGCCACGTGGCCCTCGCCACGTCGCACCGGTCCCAGGCAACCCCTACGGTCGTTCACACCTCTGTACAGGTGTGTAAGGGGGACCTATCGGTCCGACCCGTGCCCAACGAGGGCGCCGGAGAAGGAACGGGAACGAATCCGTGCAGTATGACCATCAAGGCGACGGCAGCCCCATGACCGAGGGCCGCCGTCGCCCCCAGCGCCTGCGCCGGGCCCTCATCGGCGGCGCGGTCGCGCTCGCCCTCGCCGCCGGGGGCGGCGCGGCGTACGCCTTCGGGCTCTTCTCGGACCTGGGCGACCCGGTGTCCTTCGGGAAGATCCAGGAGTCGGCCGCCGCCGAGGACATCCGGCCGGGGGTGCTGATGCCGACCGGCCCCAAGGCCGCCTTCGTGCGCACCAGCAGGCTGCCGGACGGCACGCAGATCGGCATGACCACCCTGACCGGGGCGAAGTCCGGCTTCACCGGCGACGTGTGGGTGTGGGCGCCCAAGGAGTACGACGACCCGCGCTACGCCAAGAGCGGCTTCCCCGTGCTGATCTCCCTGCCGGGCGGGCGCGGCTACCCCAAGAACTACTGGGGGACCGGCCCGGGGCTAGGCCTCCAGCAGGCCGTGATCGACGGCTTCAAGGCCGGCACCAGCCTGCCCTTCATCCTGGTCATGCCGGTGATCAACGCCGACACCAAGCACCACTTCGACGGCTCCGACATCCCCGGAGAGCCCAGGATGGGCACCTGGATGGCCGAGGACGTCCCCGATTTCGCGAAGGCCAATTTCCGTACCTTCACCTCCCGCGACGGCTGGGCCTTCATGGGCTCCTCCTCGGGCGGGTTCGGCGCCTTCAAGGACGTGCTGAAGTACCCCGACCGCTTCAAGGCCGTCATCGCCAGCGGGGTCGACATCGTCCCCGATTCCCCGCTCTGGAAGGGGAACCGGCAGGCCATGGACGCGAACAACCCCGAGAAGCTCGCCGAGAAGCTGATCAGGGAGGGCGGCCCGGACGTCTACGTGAACTTCCAGATCGGGACCAAGGAGAGCGGCCGGGAACTGGCCGAGGGCTTCATGCGCACCTACGGCAAGGGCCCCGTGCACACCCGCCTCCAGGTGATCCAGGATGGTGAGCACAATGGGAAGTCGTACGTACGTGGCATGAGGGAGGGCTCCCTGGCGTGGATCAGCAAGGTGATGCAGGGACCCACTCCCGATCCCGCCGTGCGATGAGCCCGGTGGTCAAGGGGGCGTCGGCCGCCGCGGCCGCGGGGATCGCGGCGCTGTGCGCCGTCGTGTTCCTCAAGGCGTCGGGCGACCAGTCGGTGCATCCCTTCCCCACCGTCGGCGTGCTCATGGCCAACGGGGAGCACTGGTGCACGGCGAGCGTGGTCGACAGCCCCCGGGGCAACGTCGTCGCGACCGCCGCGCACTGCGTCGCCCCCGCCGGCGAGGACGGACACGTCGGCGAGGTGGCCCACGACGGCCTCGCCATCGGCGAGCTCTCCTTCGCCCCCGCCTTCTCCGGGGAGGGCGCGGGCACCCAGCCCCTCGGTGTGTGGAAGGTCCGTTCGATCCACGTGGACGACCGCTGGACGAAGTGGGGCGACGAGACCGCCGACTTCGCCTTCCTCACCATCGAGCCCGACGCGGACGGCCGCACCCTGCAGCAGCGGGTCGGCGCGGGCGAGGCGCCGAAGCCCGACTGGACCTCCGGGTACGAGCGGGACGTCACCGTGGTCGGCTACCCGGAGTCGGAGCACAACCCGCAGAACAAACCCGTCTCCTGCACCACCCAGACCCGCCACGACGTGAACGACCCCGACATGCTGTACATCAGCTGCGCGGGCTTCTGGACGGGCACCAGCGGCAGCCCCTGGATCGCCGACCGGGGCGGCACGGGGCAGCCGGGCCGGCTGATCGGGGTGCTCAGCGGCGGGGACACGGACGTGGACTCCACCGCCGCGCTCTACGACGAGAAGGCCAAGGCCCTCTACGAGCAGGCGGCCCGCGGCTGACGCCACGCCCCTCCCGGCCCGCCTTCCCGCCCGGCCTTCCCGCCCCTGGGGCCGCTACTTCTTGCGTTCCGTGCTGACGATCACGACGACCCCCGCCACCACGATCGCCCCGCCGAGCACGATCGGCCAGGTCAGGGCCTCGTCGAGGATCAGCGCACCGAGCGCGACCGCGACGACCGGATTGACGTAGGCGTACGTGGACACCAGCGAGAGCGGCGCCGACCGCAGCAGCCACGTGTACGCGGTGAAACCGACGACCGACCCGATCAGCGCGAGGTAGCCCAGCGCCAGCCAGGAGGCCGTGGAGAAGGTGCCCGGGTCGAGGCCGTGCTGCTCCCCGCGCAGCAGCCCCACCAGGAGCCCGCCCGTGCCGCCCGCGAGCATCTGGTAGACGCTGCCGGTGAAGGGGTTGCCCGGCGCCGGGAGCCTGGCCCCCGAGAACGAGCCGAGCGACCACAGCAGGGAGGCCGCCAGCACCAGCAGCACCCCCGAGAGTCGGACCTCACCGCTCAGCCCCGGGCTGGTCAGCACCACCAGCCCCGCGAACCCCACCAGCACCCCGGCCAGGGTCCGCGCCGGCGGCCGGTCCCCGGTGGCGGCCCGCAGCACCACCAACCACATCGGCACCGCCGCCACCAGCAGGGCGGCCAGCCCCGACGGCAGCGAGGTCTCGGCCAGTACGACCAGGCCGTTGCCGCCCAGTACCAGCAGCAGGCCCACCAGGAACGCCGAGCCGATCTGCGCGCGGGTCGCCCGCAGTGCGCCCGGCCCGTACCGGCAGGCGACCACGACGGCCAGCACCAGTGCGGCGGTGAGGAAGCGCACCCCGGCGGACAGGAACGGCGGCATGGTCTGCACGACGATCCGGATGCCGAGGTACGTCGAGCCCCAGACGACGTACACGAGGCCGAGGGCGGTCCACACCGCGCCGTTGATCCGGCGGTGCGGGGCGGCCGCGGACTCGCCCACCAGCGGGGTCGGGGTGCTCATGGCCGGATCCTACGGTCGTTGCCGTCTGCACGCTTCCCGGTATCTCAGCCCTTGAGCAGGGCGTTCACCTCGCCGTACGGGAGCGCGTGGGCGAGGGAGCCGTAGGTGCCGCCGGCGAGCAGCTCCTCGGTGGCGCGCCGGACGAGGGCGTACGCGGCCTCGGCCACCCAGGATCCGAGGCTGACCCGGGCCACGCCGAGCGCGCCGAGCTCGGCGACCGGCGGGGTGGCGGGACCGGCGAGCACGTTGAGCGGGGCGTCGATGCCCTTGGCCAGTTCGGCGAGGACGGCGGGGTCGTGGACGCCGGGGACGAAGATGCCGGAGGCGCCGGCGGCGAGGTAGGCGGTGGCCCGCGTCAGGGTCTCCTCCAGACGGCCCTCCGGCGCGCCGAGCCCGCGCAGGTAGGTGTCCACGCGGGCGTTGACGTACAGCGGGACCCCGGCGGCGTCGGCGGCGGCGCGCGCGGCGGCCAGGCGCTCCGCGTGCTCGGCGGGGGCGCGGTCGCCGTCCTCGATGTTCACGCCGACCGCACCGGCGGCCAGCACCCCGGTGACGGTCTCCCCGACGGCGGCGGCGTCGGCGCCGAAGCCGCCCTCGATGTCGGCGGTGACGGGGACGGGGACGGCGGCGGCGACGCGGGCGATCAGGTCCAGGGCCCGGTCCCGGGCGAGGGCGTCGCCGTCGGGCGCCCCGAGGGACCAGGCGACGCCCGCGCTGGTGGTGGCCACGGCGGGCGCGCCGGCGGCGAAGGCGATGCGGGCGCCGGCGACGTCCCAGACGTTGGCGAGGGCGAGGGGGGCGGAGGAGGTGTGCAGGCGGGCGAAGGCGGTGGCCCGTGCGGCGAGGTCGACTGTCGTGGTCATGACCCCAGTCCAGCAGATCGGACGGGCGGGGGCTGGCGGATTTCCGTCGCCCACGCCCGCCCGCCCGGATCCGCCGACCGGGCCGCCACCGACCCGGCCGGGGTCAGGCGGCCAGCCCCGTCTTCGCTCCCGCGCCGCACAGGGGGAGGACCGCAGTGCGGCCCTGGAGCGGGTCGCCCGGGGCGTCGGGGCCGACCGCGGCCCAGCAGGCCGCCGCCGTCGGTTCGACGAACAGCCCGCGCCGGGCCAGGTCCCGCTGGGCTTCGCGCAGCCGGTCGTCCGGGACCGTCAGGAAGGTCCCGCCGGACTTGCGGACCGCCGCCAGGATCTGCCGGGCCCGCGGCGGCGCCGGGATCGCGATGCCCTCCGCCAGGGTGGGGAGCTGCGCCACCGGCTCCGCATCCTCCGCGCCCGCCGCGAAGGCGGCCGCCAGCGGGGACACCGCCTGCGCCTGCACCGCGATCAGCGCGGGCGCCCGTACCCCGCGCCGGGCCAGTTCCTCCACGGCCAGCGCCGCGCCCAGCAGCAGCGTGCCGTTGCCGACCGGGACGACGAGGGCGTCGGGCAGACGGCCGCCGAGCGCCTCCCAGATCTCGTACGCGTACGTCTTCGTGCCGTGCAGGAAGTAGGGGTTGAAGACGTGGCTCGCGTAGAAGACCCCCGGCGCGTCCGCCGCGGCGCGGGCGGCCTCCGCGGTGGCCTCGCGCCCGCCGGGGACGATCCGTACGGCCGCCCCGTGCGCCCGCATCTGTTCCGTCTTCTTCGCCGAGGTGCCCTCGGGCACGAAAACTTCACAACTCAGCCCGGCCCGCGCGCAGTACGCCGCCACCGAGGTCCCCGCGTTGCCGCTGCTGTCCGCGATCACCCGCTCGGGACCCAGTCGCCGGGCCAGTTCGGCGAGCATCACCGCGCCCCGGTCCTTGAAGGACAACGTCGGCATCAGGTAGTCGAGTTTGGCGTGAATCCGCTCCGCGAGCGGGACCAGCGGAGTGTGTCCCTCCGCGAGGGAGACGGCGAACGCCCCCGGCAGCGGCAGCGCGGGCGCGTACCGCCACAGGGAGGGGGGCCCGGCCGCCGGTTCCAGCGGGGCGGCCGGATCGGGCGTGAAGTCGAGGTCCCACGGACCCGCGCACAGGGGGCAGCACCACGGCGCGGTCCGCACGTCCGCGCGCGTGCCGTCCTCGGGGCAAAGGTAACCAGGGAGTGCGTGCGTCACGTGCGGACCACCTTTGCTCGTTCATGGCCGGTATATGGCACGGATGTTACGCGTCCGTTGTCCTCTTGTGGGATGGCGCACGGGTGGGTCAACCTTTCGGAGGCGACGGCCCGTTGGGCTCACTGCTTTGTCATGAGCATGCCTAAACCCGTCTCGGACGGGCCCTACGGATCCCCGCTCGACCCCCCGCGCAGACCCCCGCACAGACCCCCCGCAGCGCACCGCCTATGAGGAGGACCCTCACATGTCCGTGATGCGTCACACCCGCCGGAAGACCGCCGGCGTCAGCGCGATAGCCGTCGTGGCCCTCGCGCTCGGCGCCGCCGCCGCGTTACCCGCCTCGGCGGCCGACCGCGGCGCGCAGGGCGTCATCGAGAACGCGGGGGCCGCCGGGTCCGTCCCCGGCAGCTACATCGTGACCCTCGACGGCTCCGCGGCCCGCTCCACCGCCGACAGCGGCAAGGCCCTCGCCAAGCGGTACGGGGCGAGGATCGACCGGACCTACAGCGCCGCCCTCAACGGCTACTCCGTCGAGGTCTCCGAGGCGCAGGCCAGGAAGCTCGCCGCCGACCCGGCCGTCACCTCGGTCGTCCAGAACCGCGTCTTCACCGTGGACGCCACCCAGCCGAACCCGCCGTCCTGGGGCCTGGACCGCATCGACCAGCGCGCGCTCCCCCTCGACCAGAGCTACACCTATCCGGACAAGGCCGGCGAGGGGGTGACGGCGTACATCATCGACACCGGTGTCCGGATCACCCACCAGGACCTCGCCGGCCGCGCCTCCTACGGTTACGACGCCATCGACAACGACAACACCGCCCAGGACGGCCACGGCCACGGCACCCACGTGGCCGGCACCGTCGCGGGCGCCACGTACGGCGTGGCGAAGAAGGCGAAGATCGTCGGCGTCCGCGTCCTCGACAACAACGGCTCGGGCACCACCGCCCAGGTCGTCGCCGGCATCGACTGGGTGACCCGCAACGCGGTCAAGCCCGCCGTGGCCAACATGTCGCTGGGCGGCGGGGCGGACTCCGCGCTCGACACCGCCGTGCGCAACTCGATCGCCTCCGGCATCACCTACGGCGTCGCCGCGGGCAACGAGTCCACCGACGCCTCCACCAAGTCCCCGGCGCGCGTCGCCGAGGCCATCACCGTCGGCGCCACCACCAACACGGACGCGAAGGCCAGTTACTCCAACTACGGCAGCATCCTGGACCTCTTCGCCCCCGGCTCCTCCATCACCTCCTCGTGGGGCACCGGCGACACCGCCACGAACACCATCTCGGGCACCTCGATGGCCACCCCGCACGTCGTCGGCGCCGCGGCCCTCTACCTCTCCCAGAACCCGGCCGCCACCCCGGCGCAGGTCCGTGACGGCCTGGTCGCGGCGGCCACCCCGAACGTGGTGACCGGCCCCGGCACGGGCTCCCCGAACCGCCTGCTGAACGTGGGCGCCGGCACCACCCCGCCGAACCCGGGCACCCGCTTCGAGAACACCGCCGACTACGCGATCAACGACAACTCCACCGTCGAGTCGCCGATCACCGTCAGCGGGATCTCCGGCAACGCCCCGGCGACGCTGAGCGTGCCGGTCGACATCAAGCACACGTACGTCGGCGACCTCAAGGTGGACCTCGTCGCCCCCGACGGCACCGTCTACAACCTGCGCAACCGCACGGGCGGCAGCGCGGACGACATCCTCCAGACCTTCACGGTGAACGCCTCCTCCGAGGTGGCCAACGGGGTCTGGAAGCTGCGGGTCGCCGACCTCGCCGGTGCCGACACCGGCAAGATCGACTCCTGGGCCCTGCAGTTCTGAGCCGGCCCGTCCGGGCGACCGGGCGGTGAGGGGCGCGGCAACGGGCCGGACCGCGCGATGACGGCGGGGGCGACCGATCACTCGGTCGCCCCCGCTGCGTACTATTTCGCGCGTTCGTTCGCACCCTCCCCGCACTCCCCGTGATGGAGCACCTCACCCCGTGAGCACCCCGCCCCCGCCCCAGCCCCCCGTGGTCCAGGGCCCGTTCCGGCCGGCCCTCAACGGGTTCGCCCTCGCCTCCCTGCTGGTCGGGCTGCTGTGCCTGCCGCCGCTGGGCATCGTCTTCGGGGCCGTGGCGCTGGTGCAGATCGCGCGCAAGGGGGAGCGCGGCAGGGCGCTGGCGGTCGTGGGCCTGGTGGTCTCCGTGGCGATGACGGCGGTACTCGTCCTCGGCGCGGGCCGCTACGGGGGGACGGTCCTCGGGCGGCTGGCCCCGGCGTGGGAGCCGGCGCGCGTCGAGGGCGAGCTGACGGGCATGGACGAACTGCGCGTGGGCGACTGCTTCAACGTTCCCGGCGGCGACCTCTTCGACGAGGCCCCCTCGATCCACCGCATCGGCTGCGAGCGGGTGCACGACGCCGAGGTGACCTCCACGGCCCCCCTCGCGCTCACGGGCACCCCCGGCACGGAGCGGCTGGAGGAGGCGGCGGCGCAGGCGTGCTGGAAGGCGCAGGACGCGTACGCGATGGACACGTGGGCGCTGCCCCCGTACGCGGAGATGGTCTACTTCGCCCCCACGGGCGAGACCTGGCGCGACGGCGACCACGGGCTCCTGTGCGTGATCGGCACCTCGGGCCGGGAGCACCGGGGCAGTCTGCGCAAGGACTCCGGGACGCTCACGGTCGATCAGGTGGCCCTGCTGAGCGTGCTGAACGAGTCCGACCAGGTGCTGGGCGACCGTCCCCGGCGCGAGCCCGGCGTGGCGCTGGCGGAGTACCGGTTGTGGGCGCGCGAGGTCGACGGGGCGCTGGGCGCGGAGGCCGGGCTGCTCCGGGAGGTCGGGTCCCGGCCGGGCGTGGGTCCGGCGGCGCAGGCCCTGCTGAAGGAGGTCGAGGCGGCGCGCGGGCAGTGGCAGCGGGCCGCGCGGGCGGGGAAGGCCGAGGAGTTCCAGCGGGCGTGGGACGCGGCGCTGGGGGCCACGACGATCGACACGGAGAAGGCGCTGCGGGGTGCGTACGGGCTGTCGACCCGGGTTCCGGAGTGGCTTGAGGAGTTCCCGGAAGACTCGGACGGGGGCTCGGGGAGCGGGTCCTGGTCGGAATCGGCCTGAGACCTCGTGGGTAACGCGCGGTAACGGGTTTGAGTGACCAGGCTTCATCACTTCGAGTGAAACTCTGGCCCGTGCTTGCGCACTTCAACGGTGGGTTGCCAGGGTGTAGCTGTCTGTCAACCTGATGGGAGTGGCCCGTGACTTTCGGTGAGCAGCCGGCCTATCTGCGCGTCGCCGGGGATCTGCGGCGGAAGATCGTCGATGGGTCCCTGCCCCCGCACGCCCGGCTCCCCTCGCAGGCCCGGATCCGCGAGGAGTACGGGGTCTCCGACACGGTCGCGCTGGAGGCCCGCAAGGTCCTCATGGCCGAGGGGCTGGTCGAAGGCCGCTCCGGATCCGGTACGTACGTGCGCGAACAGCCGGTCCCGCGGCGGGTGGCCCGCTCCGGCTACCGCACGGGCGGCGCCTCGACCCCGTTCCGGCAGGAGCAGGCCGAGGCGGGCGCGCGCGGCACGTGGGAGTCCAGCAGCGAGCAGACCGGCGCACCGGCGGAGATCGCGAAGCGGCTGGGCATCGAACCGGGCGACCGCGTCATGCGCACCCGGTACGTCTTCCGCGACGCGGGCGAGGCGATGATGCTGTCGACCTCCTGGGAGCCGCTGGCCGTGACGGGCCGCACCCCGGTGATGCTGCCCGAGGAGGGGCCGCTCGGGGGCTCGGGGGTGGTGGAGCGGATGGCGGCGATCGACGTGGTCGTGGACAACGTGGTCGAGGAGGTGGGCGCCCGGCCGGGCCTGGCCGAGGAGAGCATGTCGCTGGGCGGCGTCCCGGGGCACGTGGTCCTGGTCGTGAGCCGGACGTACTTCGCGTCGGGGAGGGCCGTGGAGACGGCGGACGTGGTCGTCCCGGCGGACCGCTACCGCCTCTCGTACCACCTGCCCGTCCGCTGACCCCGCCCTGGCCGGGCCTTTCCCCTGGTTCCGCCGGGCCTTTCCCCGGGCTCCGCCGGGCCGCACGGCCCGGACCGGGCTCCGCCCCCGGCCCCCCGCGCCCCGCACGCCGGCGGGGCCGGATCCTCCGGCGTTAACGCCGTGGTGACGCCGGGCGGGGCCGCGTAACGCGCGGGCAACGCCCGGGTGTGACGGGGCGTCATGCGGTGGGCCTACCTTCCGGCGGTATGACCGACACCGCCCTCACGTCCACGCCACCGACGCGACCGCGCCGCGGCTACGCCAAGCTCGCCGCCGACGAGAGCCGCGAGGACTACTCGCTGAGATACGCCCCGCACTCGTTCCGCCGCTGGAGCCCCGGTGCCGTCGCCGGGACCGCGCTGGGCGGGATCGCCTACCTCGCCGACTTCGCCATCGGCGCCTCCATCGTCTTCGCCTACGGCTTCACCAGCGGCGCCGCCGCGATCCTGGTCGCAGCCGTGGTGATCTTCCTGACCGGCATCCCCATCGCCCGCGCGTGCGCCACGTACGGGCTGGACATGGACCTGGTGACGCGCGGTGCCGGATTCGGTTACTTCGGGTCGACGCTGACCTCCCTGATCTACGCCTCCTTCACGTTCATCTTCTTCGCGCTCGAAGGCTCGATCATGGCCCAGGCCATGCACCAGGCCTTCGGGCTCCCGGTCCAGCTCGGGTACCTCCTCACCACGCTGATCGTGATCCCCGTCGTCTTCCGGGGCATGGGCGCCCTCGCCAAGGTGCAGGCCTGGACCCAGCCCGTGTGGCTGATCGGGCTCGCGCTGCCCTTCCTGGTCCTGGCCTTCGAGGCGCCCGGCGCCTGGGGCGCCTTCACCCGCTTCGGAGGCACCGACGGGGCGGGTTCCGGCTTCTCCTGGATCGGCTTCGGCTTCGGGACGGGCATCGCCCTGTCCCTCATCGCCCAGATCGGCGAACAGGCCGACTACTTGCGGTTCATGCCGGCCGAGACCGCCGCCAACCGCCGCCGCCGACGGCTCGCGATCCTCGCGGCCGGCCCCGGGTGGGTGGTCATCGGGGCCGCCAAGCAGCTCGGCGGAGCCTTCCTGGCGTTCGCGGCCCTGGAGGCCGTCGGCAAGACCCACGCCCTGGAGCCGATCGCCCCGCAGGTCGAGGCGCTGCGCCCGTGGCTCGGCGGTCTCGCGCTGCCCGCCGCCGCCCTCTTCGTGATCGTCTCCCAGGTCAAGATCAACGTCACCAACGCCTACAGCGGTTCGCTTTCCTGGTCCAACTTCTTCTCCCGCGTGACCCACCGCCACCCCGGCCGGGTCTGGTACATCTTCCTCAACCTCGCCATCGCGCTCACGCTGATGGAGCTGGACATGTTCGCGATGCTCGGCAGGCTCCTCGGCTTCTACTCCAACGTGGGCATCGCCTGGATCGCCGCCGTGGCCGCCGACCTCGTGATCAACAAGCGGCTCGGACTCAGCCCGCCCTACATCGAGTTCAAGCGCGCCTATCTCTACGCCGTCAACCCGGCGGGTTTCGGCGCGATGGTGATCGCCTCCACCGTCTCGATCCTCGCCTTCTCGGGCCTCTTCGGCACCTACGCCGAGGCCTTCTCCACCTTCATCGCCGCCGGACTCGCCCTGCTCCTGTGCCCGTTGATCGCCTGGGCGACGGGCGGGAAGTACTACCTGGCCAGGCCGAACACCGTGGGCGGCCCGGACGCGGAGGTCGCGGACGTCACCGCCACCCACACCTGCGCCGTGTGCGAGACGGCGTACGAGCTCCCGGACATCGCCGACTGCCCCGCGTGGTCGGGGCCGGTCTGCTCGCTGTGCTGTTCCCTCGACGCGACCTGCGGGGACGTCTGCCGCAAGGGGCCGGGAGCCGGCCCGGTGGCCCTGCCGACACCCTCGGTGCGCCCGGTCTGAACCGGCGCGCACGGCCCGCTCGTACGCCTGGCCGGATGCGTACGCCCCCTAGGTACCTCTTTGTGAAAAACCGTATCCGCTGAGTAAAGGTCGGGCGTAAGCTCCGGCATATGCGCAATGCGGTTTCCTGGGCATGTACATCGGCGGAGGGTGAAGCGCGATGAACGACAGCGGTGCCCTGCTCCCATGGCTGGTCATACGTCAGGACGACAACGGCAACCGCTACCGGGTGGGCCGGTACCCCACCCGGGCCGAGGCCCAGAAGGTCGTCGACAGCCTCGACGACCGGGGACACAAGCAGCTCTACTGGGTCGAGCGGATCGAACAGGGCAGCCAGACTGCCACGATGAACTGACAGTCGGCGCTGGCATAGGCTCCGCCCATGACCGTACGTGTGGTTGTGGGCGGAGCCCTTTGTCATGACGGGCGCCTGCTGGCCGCCCGGCGCAGTGCGCCCCCCGAGGTCGCGGGCCGGTGGGAGCTCCCGGGCGGGAAGACCGAGCCCGGCGAGTCCGTCCCCGAGGCGCTGGTGCGCGAACTCCGCGAGGAGCTCGGTGTCGAGACCGAGGCGGTGGAGCGGATTCCGGGGGAGTGGCCGGTGAGACCGGGGCTCGTCCTGCACGTGTGGACGGCACGGCTGCTCTCGGGGGAACCCGAGCCGCTGGAGGACCACGACGAGCTGCGCTGGCTCGGGCCGCACGAGCTGGACTCGGTGGACTGGCTCGAGCAGGACCGCCCGGCCGTCGCCGAAGCGGGCCGGCGGCTGCGCGACGGGGCGCACCGGGGCGCATGAAGCGCACGCTGTAGGCCGTCTGCGCCACAGTGCGCCGGTGCCGGAGGGATCGGGCGGGATCGGGTGGTACGGCGCCCCAAATAAGGGGTATGTCGCTATTAGTCCCTATCTCGTCCCCCTTTCGTCCCCGACGAACCGGACTGGGGTCGTTGGTGGCCCGGGAAGTGATCGGCGTGATCGACACAGACGGTGAATGCGCCGAGTGGGCCTTTCCCGCCGAGCCCGGTGCCGTCCGCACCGCCCGCCACGCCGTGCGCGGCACCCTTCGCTCCTGGGGGCTGGATTCCGTGGGCGACGTGACCGTCCTGCTGGTCAGCGAGCTGGTGACCAACTCCCTGCGCTACGCCTCCGGTCCCATCGGGGTCCGTCTGGTGCGGCGCGGTCCCGCCACCCCCGGTCTGGCCGGAGGTCCCGCCCTGTTGGTGGAGGTTTCCGATCCGCTTCCGGATCCGCCCCGCGAACGGGTCGCGCGGCCGGACGACGAGGGCGGGCGCGGACTGCATCTGGTCGCCGTCTCGGCGCAGCGCTGGGGAACCCGTCACGGGAAGTCGGGCAAAACCGTGTGGTTCGAGTTGGCTCTTCCTGGTGAGTAACAAGGTGAAGGGCGGCAGGGGGTCTCCCGGTGGACGTCCGGTGAAGACCCACCGGGCGTGGCCGGAAAACAACGGGACCCTTTTGTGATCGTGAACGCCGTGCCGTACGGGGCCGTGGTGCTGAATACTTCGGTCATGGCCGGTCCGGTTGCGGTGAGCTGGAGGGGACGGTCGCGTGAGCGAGATACCTGCGCAGGCACATCAGGCCCGCGTGCCCGGGGAGACGTGGCACGACTCCCTGTGGCACAGCAGCCCGCCTGGCTCGATATATGACTACATAAAGGTCGCATCTTTCTCGATCGGGCCCGACGGGCTCATCGATCAGTGGAGTCTGCGCGCGGAAGAGCTGTTCGGGCTCGCCGCGGCCCAGGCGGTGGGGCGTGATCCGGTGGACGCCTTCATGCCGCCGGAGCTGCGCGCCGGCGGACACCGCAAGGTCGCGGAGATCCTCGACGGCAAGGAGTGGACCGGCCTGGTCCCCTTCCGTATCCCGGGCGGTGACGGCGAGCACGGTGTGGCCGAGATCTACGTGATGCCGACCCAGACCGAGACCGCCGAACGGGCCGCGCTGTGCGTCGTCGTCGACGTGCGCGCACTGCGGCGCATCGAATCCGATCTCGCCGCCTCGCAGGCCATATTCGGCCAATCTCCTTTCGGGTTCCTGCTCTTCGGCACGGACCTGACCGTGCAGCGCGCCAACCGCCGCTTCGCGACCGTCTTCGGCGGGGCGGTGGAGGAGCACCGCGGCCGGACCGTGCACGACTACCTGCCGCCGCACGAGGCCGACAAGATGACCGAGGCCCTGCGCCGGGTGCTGGAGACCGGCGAGTCCGTGACCGACCTGCGGATCAGCGGCGCGGCCCCGGGCAGCCGGGACCACCGGCACTGGTCCATCAACCTCTACCGCGTGCACGGCGGCACCGGCCGTCCGATCGGTATCGCCGGCCTCGGCACCGACGTCACCCGCCGCCACCTCGCCGCCCGCGAGGCCGCCGGGGTACGGCGCAACCTCGCCCTGCTCAACGAGGCCGGGCACCGGATCGGGAACTCCCTCGACCTGGAGACCACCGCCCGCGAACTCCTCGACGTCACCGTCCCCGGCTTCTGCGACCTGGCCGCCGTCGACCTCTACGAAGGACTCCTGATCGGCGACGACGACCGGCCCGCCCGACCACAGGGCCCCGGGGTGCCCTCCCTGCCCGGCCAGGGGGCCGGCCGGGCCCCGTCCGCGCCGCTGCGGCGGGTGGCCTTCGCCTCCGCCGTGTCCGACGCCCCGCTGTCGGGGCCCGGCCCGCTGGTCTCCGTAGGGGAGACCCACCGCTATCCGGCGGCGTCGCCCGGGGCACTGGCCCTGCGCACGGCGCGCCCCCGGCTGATCGAGGGGGGCGCGCCGGACGGGCTCGTGCAGTCCACGCTGATCGTCCCGATGGTCGCCCACGACACGGTGGTGGGCCTCGCCCAGTTCTCCCGCACGAAGGGCAGCGAGCCCTTCGGCGAACGGGACCGGGCCGTCGCGGTGGAACTGGCCGCGCGCGCCGCCGTCTGCATCGACAACGCCCGCCTCTACCGGCGCGAGCACGAGCGGGCCCTGATACTGCAGCGCAGCCTGCTGCCCCCCGGCGACCCGGAGGCGGCCGGACTGGACATCGCCTGCCGCTACCTGCCGGGGAACGCGGCCACCGAGGTCGGCGGCGACTGGTTCGACGTCATCGAACTCCCCGGGCACCGCACGGCGCTGGTCGTCGGCGACGTGATGGGACGCGGACTGCGGGCCGCCGTCGCCATGGGCGAACTGCGCACGGCCGTACGGACCCTGGCGCTGCTGGACCTGGAGCCGGCGGAGGTCCTCACCGCCCTCGACGAGGTGGCCCGCGGCCTCGGCGCCCACGGGGGCGCCACCGGGGGCGGCTCCCAGCAGGCCTCGCGCGCCGCCCTGCACACGCGCGACGCCGACCGCTCCGAGGTGTACCTCGCCACCTGCGTGTACGCCGTCTACGACCCGGTGACCCGGCGCTGCACCATCGCCAACGCGGGCCACATGCCGCCCGTGCTGGTCGAACCGGCCGAGCAGGGCGGGCCGCCGCGCCCCGGCCTGCTGCTGGAGATCCCGACCGGGATGCCGCTCGGGGTGGGCGGCGAACCCTTCGAGGAGGTCGAGGTGGAACTCCCCGAGGGGGCGCTGCTCGCCCTGTACACGGACGGGCTCGTGGAGTCCCGCGACCACCCCCTGGAGGAGGGGCTGCGCGGGCTGCGGGACGCGGTCGCGGATCCGGCCCGGCCCCTGGAGGAGATCTGCGACCACGTCCTGAACACCCTGCACACCCGGCACGGGGAGGACGACATCGCCCTGCTGATGGCGCGGGTGCAGGGGCTGCCGGTGGACGCGGTCGGCGACTGGCAGCTGCCGCGCGAGGCCCGCTCGGTGGGCCGGGCCCGGGAACTGGCCCGCGCGAAGCTGCCGGCCTGGGGCCTGGAGGGTCTGCTCGACACCACGGAGCTGCTGGTCAGCGAGCTGGTGACGAACGCCCTGCGGTACGGGGAGGGCGAGATCCGGCTGCGCCTGCTGCTGGACCGGACCCTGGTGTGCGAGGTGTGGGACGCGAACCTGGCCCAGCCCCGCCGCCGCCGGGCCCGGGACACCGACGAGGGCGGCCGCGGCCTCCAGCTCGTCGGCCTCCTCTCCGCGGGCTGGGGCACCCGCCGCACCCACCGAGGGAAGACGGTCTGGTTCGAACTCCCCCTCCCCATGCCCGGAGCGCCGGGCGAGACGGTCACCGAACTCTCGGCGGAGCAGCTGCTGAGCATGTACGGCTGACCCGCGCGCCGGGCGCCCCCCGGGGCGCCCGGCCGCCGGGCCGCGAGGAGAGGGCCCGGCCGTCGGGCCGACGGCCGACGCGACGGACGCCCGCCTCGCCGGGCCGTGCCGGCGCCCGGGACTACGCCGCCCCGCCGGCCTTGAGCGCGGCGAGGCGGGCCTCCACCTCCGAGGTCCGGCCCAGGTCCTCCAGCGATTCGAACTGGGCGTCCAGGGAGGAGGCGGCCAGCTCCTGCTTGCCCATCGCCATGGCCTCCTCGCGGCGGACCTTCTCCTCGAAGCGGTTGAGGTCGCTGGTCGGGTCCATGAGGTCGATGTTCTTGACCGCGTCCAGCATCGTGTTCTGCGCCCGGGCGGTCCTGGCCCGCGCCACCAACTCGTCCCGCTTGGCCTGGAGCTCCGTCAGCTTGCCCTTCATCGCGTCCAGGCCCGCCCTGAGCTTGTCCACCACCTCCGTCTGGGCGGCGATCACCGGCTCCGCCGTCCGTGCCTCCTTCTCCGACTGCAACTGCCGGCCGAGGGCCACCTTCGCGAGGTTGTCGAACCGGTCGGCGTCCGCCGCGGACCCCGCCGCCCGCAGTTCGTCCGCCTTCCGGCTGGCAGCGAGGGCCTTGACGCCCCACTCGGCCGCGGCCTCCACGTCCTCCTTGTGGTCGGCCTCCAGCATCCGCAGGTTGCCGATGGTGGTCGCCACCGCCTGTTCGGCCTCCGAGATGTTGTTCGAGTAGTCGCGGATCAGCTGGTCGAGCATCTTCTGCGGATCCTCCGCCTGGTCCAGCAGGGCGTTGATGTTGGCCCTCGCGAGCTGGGTGACACGGCCGAGGATGGTCTGCTTGCTCATGACGGGTCTCTCCTGACGGGAACTGTGAGGGGTCTGTGTCCTGCGTCCGCCGCCACGCGGGTTCAGAAGCGGCCGCCACCGCCCATCCGGCCCCGGGTGCCGCCCCCGCCGAACGAACCGGGGCCGCTGCCGCCGCCCCCGCCCCCGAAGCCCCCGCCCCCGAAACCGCCGCCCCGCCCGCCCCCGAAGCCCCCGCCGCCGCGGAGGATCTCGCCGAGGATGATCCCGCCGAGCACCGCCCCGCCCCGGCCGCCGCCGGAGCGCCCGTCGGCGTACGGGTTCCGGTAGGCCCGTACGTCCTGCTCCGCCAGCTGCTGCGCCTCCCGTGCCAGGGAGTCCGCACGCTGCGCCTCCGCGAGGGCGCCCGCCGGGTCCTGGCCGGCCAGGGACGCCGACCGCTCCAGGTGCCGCTGCGCCTCCGCCAGCCGGGTGCGGGCCCGGCTGCCGACCGCGCCCCGGCTGGTGGTGACGTAGTCCGTCGCCGCGCCGATCGCACTGCGGGCCGACAGCAGGGCCTGGTCCAGCAGGGCCGCCGCCCGCTGCCGCCCGCTCTCCCGCTCGCGCGCCCCGGCCAGCGCCTCGTCCAGGGCCGCGTCGGCCTCCTCGATCCGGCGCAGGGCGTCGATCGGGTCGTAGCGGCCCGCCGCCTCCTCCCGGCGCACATCGGCCAGGACGGACTCGGCCCGGCCGATCCGGCCCCGCAGGTCGCCCGTCGAGGAACCCTGCGCGGTGCCCGTGAGCAGCCCGCGGGCGTCGGCGAGGTCGCCCTCCGTCCCGGTCAGGGCGACCGGCAGCTTCCCGGCCGCCTCCGCCAGCTCCCGGGCCCGCCGCTCGACCGCGTCCACCAGGGTCGCCGCCTGGTCCACCGCGCCCTCCGCCGCCCGCACGTGCACGGCCGCCCTGCCGTTGTCCCCGGCGCCGACCGCCGTCCGCGCCTCGCCGAGATGGGTGGTCGCGAACAGCAGCCGGTCCTCGGCCTGTGCGGCGTTGGAGGCGACCGGCGCCGACGCGGAGTCCGCGTAGCGGCCCGCCAGCGCCGTCAGGGTCGCCCCGGCGGTTGTGGTCCGCCCGCTCAGCGCGCCGTACCGCGCCTCCACCGCGGCCAGGGCCTGCGGGGCGTTCCTCTCCAGGTCCCGCAGCTGGTCGAAGTCCGCCGACTCCGCGTCGAGCCGCCGGTTCGCCTCCGTGCAGCGCGCCACGATCTCCTCCAGCATCCGCCGCCGCGTGGCGTCGTCCTCCGGGTAGGCGTCGTCCAGCTGCTGGCGCAGCCGGAAGGCGTGGGTCAGCTCGTCCTTGGCGTACTCGACGGCCCCGGTGAAGGCCGCCACCGCCTCCTCGCCGAACTGGGCCGTGGCGAAACCCAGTTCCTCGGTGCTGGTGCGGACCGCGTCATCGGTCTCCACCAGCAGCTTCTTGGCCCGCCCGTCCAGCTCCGGCAGCGGCGTCGGCTCCGCCCTGGCGCCGTCCCACCCCGGATGGGCGGTCGTCGTACCGCGTCCGCCGCCCCCACCGCGCTTGCGGCGGGTGTACGCGTACACCCCCAGGGCCCCGGCCGCGCCGACGACGACCACCGGCAGCACGAAGTCCCCCACCCCGCTCCCGCCGCCCTGCCCGCCGCCGGGGTCCGGCTCGCCGGGCGTGATCGTCGGCACCGGGACGGGCTGCCCGCCGAGCACCGCGCCGTAGCCGTTGGCGGCACCGATGGCCGCGCCCGCCCAGTCGTTCTGCCTCAGGGCGGGCTCGATGGCGGTGCGGGCGACCTCAGCCAGCTGCTCCGGCGTGAAACCGGAGTCCACATCTGCCGAATAGGCGACCTGGCGGGCGCCCGTGGCCACCGCCAGCAGCACGTCGTTCTGGCCGAGTCCGTTCTTCTGCGCGGTGGCGTCCGCCCAGCTCTGGGCGGAGCGGCCGGAGAAATCGTCCACGTACGCGACGAACAGCTGGATCCGGTGGTCGGCGTACAACTTGTCCAGCGCCGCCGTGACGGCGGGCTTCCGGTCGCCCAGCGCCCCCACGCGGTCGGTGATCTGCCCCTGCGCGGACAGGGTGACGGGATCCTCGGCCCGGGCGGGCGGCGCCCCGGCCACCCCCCACCCGCCGAACGCCAGCAGCGCGGCGGCGAGGGCCAGCCCGGTCCGTACGGATATCCCGGCGGTAGCGCGTGTTCTCGACGCAGTCACATTTGGGAGGGTATGGGGGCTTACGTACCCACGCACCCGGAGCCTACGGGAGGGCGACCCCCGTCAACTCCGGGAGGGGCAGGGCCAACGTGTCGGCGGTCAGGGCCGGCCGCCGGCCGGCGAGCGCGGCGTGGTCCCACTGCCAGCGGGGCTTGCCCCCGTCCAGGTCCAGGCCCGTCACGAACGGTGGCGCCGTACGGCCCAGCAGGCCGCGGCGTCCGCCGCGCAGCGACCTCACGTGGAGCACGCCCCGCCGCACGCCGAGCAGTTCGAGCGCGCAGTCCGGCCCGTCGTGCCGGGTCACCGGCCGCTGCCAGCGCACCGCGCCCGTCTCCGCGTCCAGCGCGAACACCACGTCCCAGCCCTGCTCCGCGCGGTGGGCGGCCACGTACACCACCCCGTCCGCGGACAGCAGCCGGGCCGCCGGCGCGCCCGGGTCGAAGCGCCACAGCTCGTAGCCCTTGCGCCGGTCCAGGGCGCGCACGACACCCCCGTCCAGCACGGGCACCGCCCCCGCCGCCACGTCCGGCACCGCCCGGCCGCCGCCCCCGGACCCGTACCCGCGGGGCCAGGACCACAGGGGCACCCCGCTCGGCAGGTGCAGGGCCCGCAGCTGCCGACCGTCGCCGAGGACCAGGCACTCGCCCGCCACCGTCACCGTGCGCGGGCCGTCGCCCGCCAGCGGATGCCGCCAGACCGGCTCACCCGACGCCTTGTCCAGGGCGGTCAGCTCGCCCTCCGACGCCCACAGCACCAGCGCTCCCGTCAGGGTGAGGGGCGCACCCGGGCGGGCCCGGTCCAGCTCCCGCCACCAGCGCACCCGCCCGTCCGAGGGTCGGCCTTCGCCGACGACGGGCTCGACCTCACCTACGTCAAGGACACCGGACGGGCGATCGCCCTCCTCCAACTCGCTGACACTCTGAACCACCGC
>NZ_JBEXKC010000055.1:0-54043 GCF_040609475.1 Streptomyces sp. NPDC004667
AGCGGCGCGCGCCGCGAGACCAGCAGGGTGATCAGCAGCAGGCCCAGGATCCACAGCAGCCCGAAGATGGCCCGGCGCGGGGCCGCTTCCAGGACGCCGCCGTCGCCTCCGCGGTGCACGACGTGCTCGTCGGCCTCGCCCCGTCCCGCCGGGCCGACCTCGACGCGGCGCTGGCCGCCACCCTGGGCCGGATCCCGGACGGCTCCGCCGAGGCGGGGGGCGTGGCGGCGGGCGCCCGGCAGGCCGCGGCCGTGCTGGCGGCCCGTGCGGGGGACGGCCTCGACCCGGCCTCGGTGAACGCGCCGTTCCCGGTGCCGCCCGCCGCGCCGGGGGTCTGGCAGCCCACGCCCGACGGGTACGCGCCCGCCGCGCAGTACGGCAACCGCCTGGCGAAGCCCTTCCTGCTGGAGCGCGCCGACCAGTTCCGGCTGGGGCCGCCGCCCGCGCTGGACTCCCGCCGCTACCGGACCGACCTCGCCGAGGTGCGTGCGTACGGGGCCGCCGACAGCGCCGTGCGCACGCCCCGCCAGACCGAGACGGCGAACTTCTGGTACGCGTCCTCCCAGGTCCTCTACACCGAACCGCTGCGGGTGGCCGTGGCCCGCGCGCACGGCTCGGCCGCCGAGCGGGCGGAGCTGCTCGCGCTGTTCCACGCCGCGTCCGTCGACACCCAGATCGCCACCTCCGACAGCAAGTACACGTACGTGCGGTGGCGGCCGGTCACCGCGATCCGGACCGGGGACATCGGCACCGACCCGGCGTGGACCCCGCTGCACCAGACCCCGGCCCACCCCGACTACCCGAGCGGCCACGCCACGTACGCGGGCGCCGCGCAGGCGGTGCTGGACGCGCTCGCCGGGCCGGTGACGGCCCCGTTCGGGCTGACCAGCCCGACGGCACCGGGCGTGCGGCGCACCTACACCGGGTGGCGGCAGCTGACCCGGGACAACGTGGACGCCCGGGTGTACTCGGGGATCCACAGCCGCAGCGCCGACGAGGCGGGCGTCCGGCTCGGCGAGGCCGTCGGGCAGTACGCGCTGCGGCACGCCGACCGGCTGTACGGCGCGCTCTGACGGCGCCCCGGCCCGGGCCGGCCGATCCGGTCAGCCCTCCGCGTAGGCCTCTCCGCCGAGCTCGAAGCCCGCGGTTCCGGCGGTGACGTCGGCGAGCCAGGCCCGGAAGGCCTCGACCTCCGCCTCGGGGAGGCCGATCTCGATCGAGACGGCCTCCCCGTAGCGCACGTCCAGCACCGCCCGCCCGGTGGAGCGCAGGTCGTTCTGGGTCTTCCCGGCCCGCTGGTGGTCGACGGTGACGGTGGCCAGCCGGTAGCGGTGCCGGGTGACGGTCCCGAGGGCGTCCAGGGCCTCCCCCACGACCCCTCCGTAGGCCCGGATGAGGCCGCCGGCGCCGAGCTTCACGCCGCCGTAGTAGCGGGTGACCACGGCCACCGCGTACCGGATGTCGCGCCGGGTCAGCATCTGCAGCATGGGCACCCCGGCGGTCCCGCCGGGTTCCCCGTCGTCGCTGGCCTTCTGCACGGAGGCGTCGGCGCCGATCACGTAGGCGTAGCAGTTGTGCGTGGCGGTGGGGTGCTCCTTGCGGACGCGCGCGACGAACTCCTGCGCCTCCCGCTCCGTCGCCGCGGGCGCGAGCGAGCACAGGAACCGCGAGCGGTTGATCTCGGACTCGTGCGTTCCCTCTCGGGCCACCGTCACGTACTGGTCTGCCTTCACCGCTCCACCCTACGGGGAATCGGACAGGCGTCCCCTTCGTTGAGGCGGGGAGAGCAGAGCGGTCCGGAGCAACAGGAGGCGGCGCGCGTGTACGGCGACCCGGCGACCATTCGCAAGATCCTCACCGAACTCGGTGACACCTGGGCCGTGGTGGGCCTGTCCAACAACCAGGACCGGGCGGCCTACGGGGTGGCGCGCGTGCTGCAGCGGTTCGGGAAGCGGGTGGTTCCCGTGCACCCGAAGGCGGAGACGGTGCACGGGGAGCCGGGGTACCCGTCGCTGGCGGCGATCCCGTTCGAGGTGGACGTGGTGGACGTCTTCGTGAACAGCGCGCTGGCCGGCGCGGTCGCCGACGAGGCGGTGGCGGTGGGTGCCGGGGCCGTCTGGTTCCAGCTGGACGTGGTCGACGAGGAGGCCTACGCCCGCACCCGCGCGGCGGGCCTGGAGATGGTCATGGACCGCTGTCCCGCGATCGAGATCCCGGCGCTCTAGCCGACCCGTCGGGCCCGGCGGCACCCGTCGGGCCCGTAGGCACCCGTCGGGCCCGGCGACAGTCGGCCGGCCCGTGGGCGGTCGCCGCGCGCCGTCAGTGGGCGCCCGCCACCCCCTGGACCGGCGGGATCGACACGGCCATGGTCATCTCCATCGGCCCGGGGCCCTCGTTGCGGTAGGCGTGCGGCACGTTCGCCTCGAAGGAGACGGCCCCGCCCGCCGGGACCACGTAACGGTCGTCGGCGATCTCCAGGGTGAGTTCCCCGGCCGTCACGTGCAGCATCTCGAAGGTGCCCGCCGGGTGGGGGTCGGAGGCCGTGCCGTCTCCGGCCTCCAGCCGGTAGATCCACATCTCCACGGGCCCGCGACGGTCGTCGCCGAGCAGCATGCGCGCCTCGCTGCCCATGCCGCTGGACCACATCCGCACTCCCTCCCCCGGCCGCACCACGTGCACCTGAGGGCTGCGCTCGTGGTCCAGGAGGGTGGTGATGCTGACGCCGAGGGCGTCGGCCAGTTTGACCGTGGTACCCACGCTGGGGTTCGTACGGGCCTGCTCGATCTGGATGATCATGCCGCGGCTCACCCCCGCACGGGCGGCGAGGGCGTCCAGGGTGAAACCGCGCTCACCGCGCCACCGCTTGAGGTTCCGGGCGAGCGCCTGGGTGAGCTGTTCGAGGTCCGACACCATTCCGTCCAATATTTTGGATGACACAGTTCAATAGACTGAACTAACCTGCGGTGTATTCGATGCTGCACTCCACCGTTCACCGCACTGTACTGCGAGGTCCTGCCATGACCGCCCTGTTCGCCCTGGCCACAGCCGTGCTGTGGGGCCTCGCCGACTTCGGCGGCGGGCTTCTGACCCGCCGGCTCCCGGCGCTGACGGTGGTCGTGGTCTCGCAGATCGCCGCCGTCGCCGTGCTGGGGGCGATCGTGATCGGCACCGGCGCCTGGCGGGAGGCCGGACCGCAGCTGTGGTTCGCGGTGGCCGCCGGTCTCGTCGGACCGGCCGCCATGCTCAGCTTCTACAAGGCGCTGGCCCTCGGCCCGATGGGCGTGGTCTCGCCGCTCGGCTCCGTCGGCGTGGTCGTACCGGTCGGGGTGGGCCTGGCCCTCGGCGAGCGGCCCGGACCGGGGCAGTTCGCGGGCATCGCCGTGGCCGTGGCCGGCATCGTCCTCGCGGGCGGCCCCGAACTGCGCGGCGCCCCCGTACAGCGGCAGGCCGTCGTGCTCACCCTGCTCGCCGCCTTCGGCTTCGGCGCCGTCATGGCCCTGATCGCACACGCCTCCACCACCCTGACCGGCCTGTTCCTGGCCCTCTTCGTCCAGCGGGTCACCAACGTGGCCGTCGGCGGCGCCGTCCTGTGGGTGCGGGTCGGGCGCGGCACCCCGGCCCTGCCCGCCGGTACCGGGCCGCGCGTGCTGTGGAGCCTGCTGCCCGCCCTGGCCTTCGTCGGCCTGGCGGACGTCGCGGCCAACGGCACCTACTCCATCGCCGCCCAGAACGGCCCGGTCACCGTGGCCGCCGTACTGTCCTCGCTCTACCCGGTGGTCACCGCGTTCGCCGCCTTCGCCGTGCTCAAGGAACGGTTGCGCGGCGTGCAGGCGGCCGGCGCCGGACTGGCCCTCGCGGGCACGGTCCTGCTCGCCGCGGGCTGAGCCCCGGCGGGCGGGAGCAGCTCAGGACTGCTCGGCCTCCGCCAGCCGCGCCAGCCCGCGCAACTGCTCCGACGTCATCCCGTCCGGGATCGGCACCGGCGCCGGGGTGCGCAGCGGCGGCTGCCAGCCCGTGTCGGGCTCCCACCGGCGCACGATCCGGGCGGGCGCCCCCGCCACCACCGCGTGGTCGGGCACCTCGCCCCGTACGACGGAACCCGCGGCCACCACCACGTTGCGGCCCAGCCGGGCCCCGGGGAGGATCACCGCGCCGGTGCCCAGCCAGCAGCCCGGCCCGATCTCGACCGGCGCGCTGCGCGGCCACTGCTTGCCGACGGGCTCGTTCGGGTCGTCGTAGCTGTGGTTGGTGGAGGTGATGTACACCCCCGGCCCGCAGAAGGTGTCGTCGCCGATGCTGATGCGGGTGTCGGCGATGACGTGGCTGCCGCGTCCGAGGACCACGCCGTTGCCCAGAACGAGCATCGGTTCGGGCCCGAGGTCGAGGTCGGGCATCATCCCGGCGGTCAGGGTCACCTGTTCGGCGATGATGCAGTGTTCGCCGAGCCGGATCCAGCGCTCGCCGAAGACGGTGCCCTGCGGGAAGGCCAGTCGGGTGCCGTCGCCGATCCCGCCGAAACGCAGCCGTCCGGGGTGCTGCGCGGTGACCGCGCCCGCCTGCTGCATCCAGCGCCAGCCCGCGTGCACCACGCGGCCGGCGACCCGTCGGCGCAGGGCCGTCAGCGATGAGAACGTGTTCTGGTTCTTCGGCACCCGGCCACGGTAGTGCGCCGCGTGCCGGGCCGCCGGACCACACTCCTGTGATCTTCACCCCATCGCGGGACCGCGGCGGCGCGTGCCCTACGGTGCCGGTAGCGCGGCATACGGAAACAGAGGGAAATGACCATGACGCAACAGCCGAACCAGGGCCGGGCAGGACTCATCGCGGGCGTCGGCGACCGGCACCCGTCCGTGGACCCGACGGCCTTCACCGCTCCGACCTCCGTCGTGGTCGGCGACGTCACCCTGGCCGCCGGCGCGAGCGTCTGGTACTCGGCGGTGCTGCGCGCCGACTGCGGCCCGATCACGCTCGGCGCGGACAGCAACGTGCAGGACAACTGCACGCTCCACGTGGACCCCGGCTTCCCGGTGTCCATCGGCGAGCGCGTCTCCATCGGGCACAACGCCGTCGTGCACGGCTGCACCGTGGAGGACGACTGCCTCATCGGGATGGGCGCGACGGTCCTGAACGGGGCCGTCATCGGCGCCGGTTCACTGGTCGCGGCGCAGGCGCTGGTCCCGCAGGGGATGGTCGTCCCGCCCGGCTCGCTCGTCGCCGGGGTGCCGGCCAAGGTGCGGCGGGAGCTCACCGAGGAGGAGCGCGAGGGGATCAAGGTCAACGCCGCGATGTACACGGAGCTGGCGAAGCAGCACCGCGCCTCGGTGACCCCGGACGCCTGAGCCCGTACGCCCGGGCCCGGACCGGACCGCGTCCGGGCCCCGCGGGGCCCGGACGGGCCTCAGTCGGAGGTCGCCGCGGCGGCGGCCGTCGCCGCCGCCGGCTCCGCCTCGTGGACCTCGGCGGCGGCCTTCTTCATGCGGAAGCGGACCACCAGGGTCACGGCGAGGCCGATCAGCAGGGCCACCACCAGCGCCAGCCAGGAGAACCGCTTGATCCACGGCTCGGCGACGATGCCGACGGTGTAGATGACGGCGGTCGTACCGCCCGCCCACAGGATGCCGCCGAGGACGTTCGCGATCAGGAACCGCCAGTACGGCATGCGCAGGACGCCCGCGAGGGGCCCGGCGAAGATCCGCAGCAGGGCGACGAACCGGCCGAAGAAGACGGCCCACATGCCCCACTTGTCGAAGGAGCGCTCCGCGAGGGCCACGTGGGCGGGCCCGAAGTGCTTGGGGAAGCGCCGTCCGAGCCGTTCCAGCAGCGGCTTGCCTCCCCGGCGCCCGATCGCGTAGCCGATGGAGTCGCCGATGATCGCCCCCGCGACCGCGCAGGCACCGAGGACCACGGGGTCGATGTGCCCCTGCTGCGAGGCCAGCAGGGCCGCGCTGACCAGGATGATCTCCCCGGGCAGTGGGATGCCGAGGCTCTCCAGTCCGATGACCAGGCCCACCAGGAGGTAGACACTGATCGCCGGAATCGTCTCCAGCCATTCCTGGATGTGCACCGGCACGCCCTCCCGAGTCCTCGGCGGCGCGCCCCCGTGACACGCCGAACGGGCAGCCTATCCGCTCCCCGCGACAGCCCCGGGCCGCGAGGGAGGTTCACGGGAGGAACGACCGGCGAACACCCGGCGACGGCCGGAACCGACCGGCCCGTCAGGCCGGCGCGGATCAGGCCGTCGCGGGTCAGGCCATCCCAGGTCACGCCGTCACAGGTCAGGCCGTCACGGGCCGGACCGTCACGCGTTGGGGCGCAGGGTCCAGACGACGGTCATCTCGCCGGTGACGGCCTCGTCCTCGCGCTGGATGGCGATGGTGACGGGGAACTCCGGGCGGCCGCCCGCGTCCAGTTCGGCCACGACGTCGGCGGCCGGGCGGCCGAGGGTGGCGGTGGCGGTCACGACGCCCTTGGCGAGCTTCTTGTAGCCGATCTCCGCGCGGACGGCCAGCGGCACGGCGCGCGAGAGCTGGTCGCCGAAGGCGGCCAGGACGATGGCGCCGCTCGCGGACTCGGCGAGGGTGAACATGGCACCGGCGTGCGGGCCGCCGACGTGGTTGTGGAAGGCGGGCTGGTCGGGCAGCCGCACGACCGCGCGCTCGGGGGTGGTCTCGATGAATTCGAGGTTGAGGGTGCCCGCCATCGGCACGGTCTGGGCGAGCAGTTCGCCCACGTTCATCTGGTCTGCGCTCATGACACGCGATGTTACCCACGAGTAGACAGGCTTGGCCAGACCCTGCCCCGGGGGCGGCCGTGGCCCCCCTCACCCTCTCCCACTATCGTTACCGGCCATGTGGCCAGGACAGCAGCAGCCGCCCGGGGGAGAACACAACCCTCAGGACGCGCAACAGAACCCGTACCAGCAGCAGCCGGGACAGCCGAACCCGTACCAGCAGCCGCAACAGCCGCAGCAGCAGCCCGGATTCGGACAGCAGCAGCCCGGCTACGGGTACCCGCAGGCCGGATACCAGACGCCGCCACCGACCCAGCCGTGGGGCCAGCAGGCTCCCCCGCCGCCGTCCCCGCCCTCCGGCGGAGGCAAGCTCTCCACCCGGACCGTGGCCATCGTCGCGGCCTCGGCGGTCGTGGTGGCCGCGGCCGGCACCGCGGCCTTCGTCCTGACCCGTGAGGACAAGAAGGACGACCGGGCCGACGACAAGCCGGCCGCCCCCGCCTCCGCCCCGGTGGTGCCCTCCCCCAGCGCCCCGTCCGGCAACCCGCGCGCCGGGGGCGCGCCCCAGCCGGTGATCCCGGGCTGGAAGGTGGTCGTCAACACGAAGTACGGGGCCGCCTACGACGTGCCCCCCGACTGGGACGTCCCCGAGTCCGGCTCGATCCTCTTCTTCGACGACCAGGTCAAGAAGGACGGTTCGCCGGTCATCACCATGACCGGCACCTCCTCCTTCAAGCGCGAGTGGTGCACGGTCGACACGGACAAGAACGGCAGCCTGGAGAAGTTCTCGCTCGCCGACACCGGCATCAAGGGCGCCCAGGGCGCCAAGGACACGGCCCAGGTCGCGACCGACAACACCGGCTCCTGGGTATGGGCGGGCTACGCCCAGAAGGAACCCAAGGGAACGGTCAAGGTGACCGACCCCAAGGAGTACACGACCTCCTCCGGGCTCAAGGGCCACATGGTGATCGCCACCGCGCCGAACGTGAAGAAGGAGCACAAGTGCTCCACCGACGGCAAGGCGATCGGCTTCGGCTTCAAGAACGCCGTCGGTGACTTCGCCAGCTTCGTGCTCGTCGGCCCGGCCGGCGTGAAGGACGAGGTCCAGGCCGACGTCTACGACAAGATCCTCAGCTCCATCCGACTCACCGCGAACTGATCCCCGCGGCCCGGCGCCGGGCCGGCGATCCAGCCGCAATCGGTTTGGAGTCCCGGCCCGGGGCAGGGGATAGTCCGTGGGTGAGCCCTTCCCCCACCACCACCCCCCACGGCCTGCCGCGCCGCCGGCCCGAGTGGGCCGGCCGCAACTACACGCTGCTGACCGGCGCCGCCGTCATCACCAACCTCGGCAGCCACGGAGCGCTCATCGCAGCCGCCTTCGCGGTCCTCGAAGCCGGCGGGTCCGGCGGGGACGTCGGCCTCGTCGCCGCCGCCCGTACGCTCCCCCTCGTCCTGTTCCTCCTCGTCGGCGGCGCGCTCGCCGACCGGCTGCCCCGGCACCGGGTGATGGTCGCGGCCAACGCGCTGAACTGCCTCTCGCAGGCCGTCTTCGCCGTCCTCGTGCTCGCCGGGGACCCCCAGCTGTGGCAGATGATGCTGCTCACCGCGCTGTGCGGCACCGGAACGGCCTTCTTCAACCCGGCCGCCGAGGGGATGCTCCTCTCCAGCGTGTCGGGCGAGCACGCCAACCGCGCCTTCGCCCTCTTCCGGATGGCGATGAACGGCGCCGGCATCGGCGGCGCGGCCCTCGGCGGCGCCATGATCGCGGCGATCGGGCCGGGCTGGGTACTGGCCGTGGACGCGGCGGCCTTCGCGCTCGCCGGCCTCCTGCGCGCCTTCCTCCGGGTGGATCACGTCGCCGGGCGGGCCCCGGGCGGCGGCCTGCTGGCCGACCTGCGCGAGGGCTGGGTCGAGGTGCGCACCCGCCCCTGGCTGTGGAGCATCGTGCTCCAGTTCTCCGTGGTCGTCGCCGTCGTCGGTGCCGCCGAGGCGGTCTACGGACCCCTCGTGGCCCGCGACCACCTCGGCGGGCCGGCCCCCTGGGGCATGGCCCTGGCCTGCTTCGGCGCGGGCACCATCGCCGGGGCCCTGCTGATGATGATGTGGAAGCCGCGCCGCCTGCTCCTGGTCGGCACGCTGTGCGTGTTCCCGCTGGCGCTGCCCTCGGCGGGGCTGGCCGTACCGCTGCCCGTGTGGGGGCTGTGCGCGGTGATGTTCGTCAGCGGCGCCGCCATCGAGGTGTTCGGCGTGAACTGGATGACCGCCATGCACCAGGAGATACCGGCGGAGAAGTTCTCCCGGGTCTCGGCCTACGACTGGTTCGGCTCGGTCTCCATGCTCCCCCTGGCCACCGCCCTGGCCGGCCCCGCCGAGACCGCCTTCGGCCGCACCACCGCCCTGTGGGGCTGTGCGGCACTGGTGGTCGTCGGCACGGCGGCGGTGCTGTTCGTGCCCGACGTCCGCCGGCTGACCCGCAAGCACCCGCCCGTACGCTCCGCCGCCCCCGTCCCCACGGCCCCGGACGCCGCCCCGGACGCGGCGCGCGGCAGCACCGCCGGAGTCTCCTGACGGCGGAGCCGGGCCGGGGCCGGGGCACGAGGTGCTCCGCCGGGCCGGGCTCAGCCGAGGCTGAACGCCCCCTCCGGCGGCTCCGGCGAGGCCACCGCGTCGGCGTCCGCCACCGGCCTGGCCCCGCGCACGAAGCGGGCCAGCGCCTCCCCGTGCTCCACCCGGGCCGGGAAGGCGTCCCCGGCGCACCGCCGGGCGAGGGCGGCCACCGGAAGGGCGGCGTCCGAGGCCAGCAGCACCGCGTTGCCGAAGCGCCGGCCCCGCAGCACGCCCGGCTCCGCGATCAGCGCCAGCTCCGCGAAGACGGCCCCGAAGTTCGCCAGCTGGGACCGCAGGAAGCCGAACGGCGCCCCGTCCGCCAGGTTCGCCGCGTACAGCCCCCCGGGCCGCAGCACCCGGGCCGCCTCCCGCGCGTACTCCACCGAGGTGAGCTGGGCCGGCACCCGGGAGCCCCCGAACACGTCGGCGACGATCACGTCCGCGCTCCGGGCCGGGGCGGAGGTCAGCCAGCCCCGGGCGTCGGCCGCGTGCACGGTCACGTCCGCCCCGGCGGCCAGCGGCAGGTGTTCGGCGACCAGGTCCACCAGGCCGGCGTCGAACTCCACCACCGTCTGCCGGGACCCGGGCCGGGACCCGGCGGCGTACCGCGGCAGGGTCAGGGCGCCGCCGCCCAGGTGCAGCAGGTCCAGGGCGGCCCCCGGCCCGGCAGCGCAGTCGAGCACGTGCGCGAGGCGGCGTACGTACTCGAACTCCAGGTGTCCGGGCTCGTCGAGGTCGACGTACGACTGCGGGGCCCCGTCCACGGTGAGCAGCCAGGCCCGCTCCCGGTCCACGTCCGGCATCAGCTTGGCGGTGCCCTGGCCCACTTCCCGGATCACCGGGATCTGTTCGTCGCTCACCCCACCATTGTCAGGCCCCCGCCGGACCCTCCCAGACCTCCCGGGCCGCCTCCACGTGGGCGGCGGCCTGGGCCAGCCCGGCCCGCGCGGCCGGGTCCCGGCGGGCGGGGTCGAGCACGTTGCGCCCGAAGGCCTTGCGGGCCTCGGGCGACGGGGTGATCAGCAGCACCCGGGCCCCCTCGGCCCGCAGCCGCGCGGCCTGCGCGGAGGGGGCGGGAACCTTCCCGGAGCCCAAGGCGATCGGGGCGATGACCACGACGCGGCGGTATCCGGCGGCGAGGTCGGCGTTGGTGGCGGAGCGGACCCCGCCGTCTACGAACCGGCGCCCGCCGATCGTCACCGGCGGCCACACCCCGGGTACGGCGCAGCTCGCCGAGACCGCTTCCACCAGCCCCGCGTCCCCGTCCCGCTCGAAGGCGGCGAGCTCCCCGCTCAGCGCGTCGACGGCGGTGACGACCAGGCGGCGCCGCTCGGGCCACTCGTGGGAGACCAGGCGGGCCGCCAGCACCGCGCGCCGCTCCGCCTCGTCGGTGGTGTCGGCGGCGAGGGCCATCGCGCCGATCCGCTTGCGGTAGCCGACCGCGTCGCGGGAGCGGGCCATGGCCACGGCGTACCGGGCGATGACGCCCGCGCCGATCCGGGCGGCGACCTCGCCGGTGGTGTCGCCGAGCTGGCGCTCGTACAGCTCCTGCGGGGTGAGCAGCCCGGAGGCGAGCTGCGCGCCGACCACCGAGCCGGCCGAGGTGCCGACGACGAGGTCGGCGCGGGAGAGGTCCACTCCGGCGCGGGAGAGCCCGTAGAGGATCCCGGTCTCCCATCCGATGCCGGTGAGTCCTCCGCCGCCGAGCACCAGTGCCGTGTCGCCGCCCATCGCCGCCCCGCCCCTCTCTCGTCCGCGCGCGCCGCTTCCGCTTCCGCCCGCGCGCCGGTGCGCGCACGCGGTCGCACGCCGTGTGGTGACGGCAGTCTGGCGCAGGGCCACCGCCGTCACCACACCGGGTCGGCCGGCTCCGACCGGCCGGCCCGGGTGAGCCGGCCCTCGCCGGCCGACCGGCGTCAGACGTCAGACATCAGACGTCAGACGACCGGCGACCCGCAACCCGCAACCCGCAACCCGCGTCAGCCGACCCGGGTCACCGTGCCCGCGCCCACCGTGCGGCCGCCCTCGCGGATGGCGAAGCCGAGGCCGGACTCCAGCGGGACGTCCCGCCCCAGTTCGACGGTCATGGTGACCGTCTCCCCGGGCCGGACCACCCCGGCCGTGCCCAGGTCCACGTCGCCGACGACGTCGGCGGTGCGGATGTAGAACTGCGGCCGGTACCCGGAGGCGATCGCCGTGCTGCGTCCGCCCTCGCGGGCGGAGAGCACGTAGACCTGCGCGGTGAACCGCCGGGCGGGCGTCACGCTGCCGGGCGCGGCGACCACGTGGCCGCGGCGCACGCCGTCGCGGTGCACGCCGCGCAGCAGCAGGGCGACGTTGTCCCCCGCCTCGGCGGACTCCATCGGCTTCCCGAAGGTCTCCAGCCCGGTCACCACCGTCTCGACCGGCTCGCCGTCACCGCCGAGCACGCTGACCCGGTCGCCGAGGCGGACGGTGCCGCGCTCGACGGCCCCGGTGACGACGGTGCCGCGGCCGGTGATGGTGAGGACGTTCTCCACGGACAGCAGGAACGGCGCGTCGGTGTACCGCACGGGCATGGGCACGTACGTGTCCACCGCGTCCAGCAGCGCCTCCACCGCACCGGTCCACCGCGGGTCGCCCTCCAGCGCGCCGAGCCCGGAGACCCGTACGACCGGCGCCGCGTCGCCGCCGTAGCCGTGCGCGGTGAGCAGCTCGCGGACCTCCAGCTCGACCAGGTCGGTGAGCTCGGGGTCCCCGGCGTCGGCCTTGTTGAGGGCGACCACGATGTGGTCGACCCCGACCTGGCGGGCGAGCAGGACGTGCTCGGCCGTCTGGGGCATGACCCCGTCGAGGGCGGAGACGACGAGGATCGCCCCGTCCAGCTGGGCCGCGCCCGTGACCATGTTCTTGATGTAGTCGGCGTGGCCGGGCATGTCGACGTGGGCGTAGTGGCGGGTGTCGGTCTCGTACTCGACGTGCGTGAGGTTGATGGTGATGCCGCGCCGGGCCTCCTCCGGGGCCCGGTCGATGCGCTCGAACGGGACGTAGGAGGCGCCGCCGCGCTCGGCGAGGACCTTGGTGATGGCGGCGGTGAGGGTGGTCTTGCCGTGGTCGACGTGACCCATGGTGCCGATGTTGAGGTGCGGCTTGGTGCGGGTGAAGGCCGTCTTGGCCATGGTTTCTTTCCCGTGTTATCGAAGCGTGGACGGGACCCCTGGAGCGAGCCGACCCTCCCCCTGCGGGGTCCGCCGGACGATCCGGGAAGGGTCAGCTTCGTGCGCCGTCGAATGCGGCGAAGGGTGCCGCCGCGAAGGCTTCGGCGAGGAAGCCCGCTGCGGGGAAGGAGTCCGGGGCAGCCTTCGGCGCGTCCGCGACTGCGGACGGCGCTGCGGGGAAGGCGTACCGGGACATGTCCCCGATCCTGCCGGACCGGACCGGGAGCGTCGAATGAATTTCCTTGTTCCGGGCGCCCGTTCGGACCGGAGGCGCCCGCCGGTCCTACAGGTTCTTCAGGGCCTCGCGCACCGACAGTGGTGCGAGCAGGGCACTTTGGTCCGCGACGAAGGCCCGGACGGCCTCCGGGTCGGTCTTGGCGTACTCGCGCAGGGCCCAGCCGATGGCCTTGCGGACGAAGAACTCCGGGTGGCCGGCCCGGCGTCGGCAGTACGCGAACAGCCGCTCGGCGTCGGTGGCGGACTTGTACGCGAGCTGGTGCAGGAGGGCGGTGCGCACGAGCCAGATGTCGTCGTCCTCGATCCAGGCGTCCATGACGGCGGTCAGCCGCGGGTCCGCCGCCACCAGCGGGCCGACCGTGTGGGCGGCGAGCAGGTCGACGGTGTCCCACCAGGACCCGGTGACGAGCAGGTGCCGCACCACGGGCAGGAAATCCGAGGAGCAGCGGGAGACGTGGCGGCGCAGGTAGTCCACCGCGAAGTACCGGTACTCACGCTCCGCGAGCCCCCAGCAACGCAGTGCGAGTGCCGCGCAGTCCGTCTCCGTGGGCGGCGGAGTGTCCTTCGTCACGCTGCGGGACAGCGCGCGGCGCTCCGGGGTCCGGATTCCGAGGAAGGGGGAGACGTCCTTCATGTACGCGGCCATCGGCCCGGCCCGCTCGGGATCCGCGGCGGCTGCGTACGCGGTGGTGAGCCGCTCCAGGAGGACGTCCGCGAGGGCACTGTGCGGGATCCCCGTGGGTCGCCGCGTGTTCGGCCGCATGAGGCCCACATTACGGCGCGGCGTCACGGGCCTCGGTTAGTCTCCCGGAATGTCCCTCCTCCTCGCGCCGTGGGCCCGGCTGTCGCTGCTCGTCGTGCTGCTGGTCTCGGCCGGGGCGTGCGTGGTCCTCTACGAGCCCCAGCGGCTGCTGTCCCGGGGCTGGCCGCCGGAGCTGCCGCTCGGCGCGGGGGTGCTGCTGTTCGCGGGTGCGTACGGACTGTGCACGGCCGCGTTCGTGCCCCGCCCGCTGCTGAACCTCGCGGCGGGGGCGGTCTTCGGTTCGGCGTTCGGGCTGGTGGCGGCCGTCGGCGGGACCGTCCTCGGCGCCGCGGTCGCCTTCGGGCTCGGGCGGGTCCTGGGGCAGGAGGCGTTGCGCCCGTATCTGCGCGGACGCTGGCTGCTGGCGGCCGACGGCCAGCTGAACCGGCACGGGTTCCGTTCCGTGCTCGCGGTGCGGATCTTCCCCGGAGTGCCGTTCGCGGCGGCCAACTACCTGGCGGCGGTGTCCCGCTGCGGCTGGCTGCCCTTCCTCCTCGCCACGGCGCTCGGCACGGTCCCCAACACCGCGGCGTACGTGATCGCGGGGGCCAGCGCCGCCACCCCCGGGTCGCCCGCGTTCCTCGTCTCGTCCGGGTTCATCGCACTGTCCGCGGTGGTCGCCGCAGGGGTCGCCTGGCGCAAGCGGCACCGCCTCGCGCCTCCCGGCGCGGAGGCTCCCGCGCACCGGCCGCGGGCTGTTCACCCCCCTGTGGTCACGGCCGCTCCGCACGGGCCCTAGCATCGGACCCGAACTGCCCGACGATCACAAGGACGAGCGCACCCCGACATGAGCTGGTTCGAATCCCTAATCCTCGGTCTCGTCCAGGGGCTTACGGAGTTCCTCCCGATCTCCTCCAGCGCCCATCTGCGGCTGACCGCGGCGTTCGCCGGCTGGCACGACCCCGGTGCGGCCTTCACGGCCATCACCCAGATCGGCACCGAGGCCGCCGTCCTCATCTACTTCCGCAAGGACATCGCGCGGATCATCTCCACCTGGTTCCGCTCGCTGTTCACCAAGGCGCTGCGCTCCGAGCAGGACGCCAAGATGGGCTGGCTGGTGATCGTCGGATCGCTCCCGATCGGTGTGCTGGGCCTGCTGTTCAAGGACCAGATCGAGGGCCCCGCCCGTGACCTGCGGCTGACCGCCACCACGCTGATCGTGATGGGTCTGATCCTCGGCTTCGCCGACTGGCTGGCCTCGCGCGACGAGCAGGGCGGCCGCCACCGGGTCGTCCACCAGCGCAAGACGCTGAAGGAACTGGGCGTCAAGGACGGCCTGATCTTCGGCGCCTGCCAGGCGATGGCCCTGATCCCGGGCGTCTCCCGCTCCGGCGCGACCATCTCCGGCGGTCTGCTGCTGGGCTTCACCCGCGAGGCCGCGGCCCGCTACTCCTTCCTCCTCGCGATCCCTGCCGTACTGGCCTCGGGCGCCTTCGAGATCAAGGACGTGATCGAGACCCCCGGCCACATCACCTGGGGTCCGACGATCTTCGCCACGGTCATCGCGTTCTTCGTCGGATACGCCGTCATCGCGTGGTTCATGAAATTCATTTCCACCAAGAGCTTCATGCCCTTCGTGATCTACCGGATCCTGCTCGGCATCGTGCTCTTCGCCCTGATAGGCGCCGGTGTGCTCAGCCCCCACGCCGGCGAGTCGGGGTCCTAGCGGCACCGCCGCTCACCGATCGGTGTGAATCGGAGGCCGTCCGGGAACGTTCCCGGGCGGCCTCCGCGTCGTTGTCCCTGGAGCGAGGAACAGCAGCAGGGGGTGTCCCATGAGCCGTGTGGTACTGGAACGATTTCCGGCCGGAAGTCCGAGGGGGAGCTGGCCCGCCGAGGAGTACGCCGCGCAGCGGATGCGCGAGGGCGTGCCGGCGGAGGTGGTGATGGACCTGGCCAGCGACGCGTTCCTGGTCGTGGTCCGGCAGCGGGAGGCGCGTTCCGGGCGCTGAGGGAGGTCGCCCTGTGCCGCCCGGCCCCCGCCCGGCGGCACCGGGTACCGGTGTGCCGTCGCGCAGCGCCGTCGGGAACGCGCCTCGGCAGTGGTGGGTCCGGCATCCGGCGGCCGCACGCCCCTTGGCCTGGCGGCCCCGCAGCCCCACACTGTCCCGATGACGCAGCGTGTGGACCTGGCGACGGTAATGGACCGGCTGGCCATCGACGAGGTGGTCTCGGGGTACGCGGCGGCCGTCGACGACGGGGACTGGCCCGGCTACCGCGCCCTGTTCACGCCGGACGGTCGGGCCGACTACCGATCGGCGGGCGGCATCGAGGGTCCCGCCGGGGAGGTCGCGGACTGGCTGCGGCGGACCATGACGCTGTTCCCGGTGCGCCAGCACCTGATCGTCAACCGGCTGGTCCGGCTGGAGGACCAGGGCGGTTCCCCCGGGGACACGGCGCGTGTCCGGGCCGACTTCCTCAACCCGATGCGGCTGGCGGGCGAGGACTTCGACGGCACGGTCACCGCCCCGAACTTCGTCGCCGCGGGCCGCTACGCGTTCGAGCTGGCCCGCACCTCCGACGGCTGGCGCCTGAGCGGGGTCACCGTGCACGAGAAGTGGCGCCGCCTCTCGGAATGAAGGGCGGGGCCGCAGGTCCCACACTGGAAGCGGAGGCGCGCATTGGTCACGAAGCGGACCCGGTGGTGGCGTACGGCCGCGGCGGTGGCGGCCGGGGCTCTGCCGTGCCTCGCCTTCCCCGCCCCGGCGCTCTGGTGGTTCGCCTACGTCGCCCTCGTGCCCTGGATGCTGTTGCTGCGCTCCGCCCCCACCGGGCGCCGGGCCGCCCTGGAGGGCTGGCTCGGGGGCGCCGGGTTCATCGTGGCGGTGCACCACTGGCTGCTGCCGAGCCTGCACGTGTTCCTGCTGCCGGTGGCGCTGCTGCTGGGGCTGCTCTGGATCCCCTGGGCGCTCCTGGTGCGGGAGCTGCTCGGCGGGACGCCGCACGGGTGGCGTGCCGCGGCCGCGCTGGTCCTCGTACCGGCGGGGTGGCTGCTGTCTGAGCTGGCCCGGTCCTGGCAGGGGCTGGGCGGGCCGTGGGGGCTGCTCGGCGCCAGTCAGTGGCAGGTGCCGCCGGCGCTGCGGCTGGCTTCGGTGGGCGGGGTGTGGCTGGTGAGCCTGCTCGTGGTGGCGGTGAACTGCGCCGTGGTGCTGCTGGTCGCCGTGCCGCGTGCGCGGGTTCCCGCGGTGGCCGCCGTGGCGGGGTGTGCGGTGCTCACGGGGGTGGTGGGGCTGTGGCTGCCGCGCCCCGAGGCGTCGGGCGGCGTGCTGCGGGTGGCCGTGGTCCAGCCCGGCCTGATGGCGGACGGCCCGCAGGGGGCCTCCGGCGCCGGGGGCACCGCCGCCGCGGCGGCGACGGCCGACGCGGCCCAGCGGCGGTTCGACGCGCAGGAGCGGCTGACCGGGACGCTGGTGGGGCGGCGGGTGGACCTGGTGGTGTGGGGCGAGAGCAGCGTCGGCGCGGACCTGGCGGCCCGGCCGGACCTGTCCCGGCGGCTGGCCGCCCTCTCGGCGCGGGTCGGGGCCCCGCTGCTGGTCAACGTGGACGCCCGGCGCTCGGACCGGCCCGGCATCTACAAGAGCTCCGTCCTGGTCGGCCCGCGGGGGCCGACGGGTGACCGGTACGACAAGATGCGGCTGGTGCCCTTCGGCGAGTACGTGCCGGCCCGCTCGGTGCTGGGGTGGGCCACCTCGGTGGGCAAGGCGGCCGGCGAGGACCGGATGCGCGGCGCCGCCCCGGTGGTCATGGGGCTGCCGGACGGCACCCGGATCGGCCCGCTGGTGTGCTTCGAGTCGGCCTTCCCCGACATGAGCCGGGAGCTGACCCGGATGGGTGCGGCGGTCCTGGTGGCGCAGTCCTCCACCTCCACCTTCCAGCACAGCTGGGCCCCGGCCCAGCACGCCTCCCTGGGGGCGCTGCGCGCGGCCGAGACCGGCCGCCCCTTCGTGCACGCCACCCTCACCGGCGTCAGCGCCGTGTACGGCCCCTCGGGCGCGCGGATCGGCCCGGACCTGTCCACGTCGGCGAGCACGGCGGCCGTGTACGAGCTGCCGCTCGCCCGGGGCACCACCCTCTTCGTGCGCTTCGGGAACTGGCCCGGCGGCGCGGCGGTCGCCGCGCTGGCGGCGTACGTCGTGCTCCGGGGCGTCCGGGCGGTCAGGCGCGGGAGGCCTGCTCCAGAGCCGTCAGCACCACCCGCTCGCACAGTTCGTGGGTCAGCAGCGCGTCCCGGGCGCTGAGCTCCTTGCCCGCCTCCACGGCCTCCAGGAAGGTGTCCACGGCCTGCTCGATGCCGCGCTGGCGGGCCACGGACACCCAGTCCCCGCGCCGCCGCAGGGTGGGCTGGCCCTTGTGGTCGATGATCTCCGCGAGGTTGACGACCTGGCGCTTGGAGTCCTGTCCGGAGACCTCCAGGACCTCTTCGGTGGATCCGGAGAGCCGGTTCATGACGCCGATGGCGGTGAAGCCCTCGCCGGACATCTGGAGCACCACCTGGTGCATCAGCCCCTCGCGCACCACGGCCCGCACGTCGATGTGGTCCGCCTCGCCGGGAAGCAGGAAGCGCAGGGTGTCGACGACGTGGATGAAGTCGTCGAGCACCAGGGTGCGCGGGTCCTCGGGGAGCCCGACCCGGTTCTTCTGCAGGATGATCAGCTCGCGCGGGTGGTCGGCGCACTGGGCGTAGCCGGGCGCGTAGCGGCGGTTGAAGCCGACGAAGAGGCCGACCCCGCGTTCCTCGGCCAGTTCCACCAGGCGCCGCGAGTCCTCGAAGGCGTAGGCCAGCGGCTTGTCCACGTACGTCGGCACTCCGGCCCGCAGCAGCGCCTCGACGATCTCGGGGTGGACGGCGGTCGGCGCGTGGACGAAGGCGGCGTCGAGGTCCTCGGCGAGCAGTGCGTCGAGGGTGGTGTGGCGGCGTTCGCGCGGGACGTGGTGGATCGCGCCGAGCCGCTCCAGCGTGGCGGGAGTGCGCGTCTGCAGGTGCAGTTCGACTCCGGGGCGGGTGGTGAGGACGGGCAGGTACGCCTTGCTGGCGATGTCGCCGAGTCCGATGACGCCGACCTTCACCGGGTGCCTCCTCCTGTGGGCCCAATGGGATACCGGCAGCTTAATCCCTGGTGGGAGGGGGCGTGTTCGGTCAGGATGGCGCCCATGACATCCGATGGATCACACCGCTTCGAACCCTCCACCACCGCCGGCGAGCGGGACATGCTGGACGGGTGGCTCGACTACCACCGTTCGACCCTCGCCTGGAAGTGTTCCGGGCTGACGGAGGAGCAGGTGCGCCTGACCCCGCTGAAGCCCTCCGGGCTCAGCCTGATGGGCCTCGTACGGCACATGGCGGAGGTGGAGCGGTACTGGTTCCGCGAGATCTCGCTGGGCGAGGACCTGCCCGAGCTCTACAGCACCCGGGAGGACCGCGACGGCGACTTCCACTTCACCGGCGCCGACACCTGGGCCTCCGCCGAGCGCGTGTGGCAGACCGAGGTGGAGCTGGCGCGGCAGGCCGCCGCGGGCCGTTCCCTCGACGCGGTGTCGGACGCCGCCGTCCACCACCGCGGCGAGGTGTTCAGCCTGCGCTGGATCTACACCCACATGATCGAGGAGTACGCGCGCCACAACGGGCACGCGGACCTGCTGCGCGAGCACATCGACGGCGCCACCGGCGAGTAGGCGCTGTCCGCCGGACATCCCCTCCGCGTCACCCGTGCGGGGTGAATATCGGTCCAGGGTTTTCACAACGGGGTCCTCGCACAGCAGAGTTGCGCGGGTGCATCCAACCCGAACCTCGACGAAACTGCTCCTCGGAGCCGTCTGTGCGGCCTCCGCCGTCTCCACCGTCTCCGGTTGCGTGAGCGTGGGCCCCGGTCCGGGGCGGCCGGCGACGGCCCCCTCCGCCGGGTCGGCGCCCCGGTACGAGCCGCGCGGGGGGCCGGGGGCGCTCCCGGTGGTCGTCCAGGCCCCCGCGCTGGAGGCACTGGGGGCGGTGCCGGGCGGAGCGGAGCGGCCGTCGGGCCCGACGGCCGCGGGCCGGGGCACGGCGCGCACGGCCCCGGCGGCGTCACCGGGGGCCGCGGAGGCCGCGGAGGCCGTTCCCCCGGTTCCGGACATCCCGGAGCCCCGGAAGCCCGCCCGGCCCGCCGAGAGGCGCCGTGAGGGCCGTCCGGACCCCCTGCGGAAGGACGCGCGGGTGCCGCGCGAGCTGGTGCGGGAGCTGCCGGTCCGGCCGGCCGACGTCTGCGCGCTGGGCAGGCGGCACGGCCAGTGGCGCCCGGACAGCCCGGAGGCCCGCATCTGCGCGGGCGTCCACGACGACTGAGGAACGGCCCGTGCGGCCGGGTCTGCCCCGTGAAGCCGCGACGGCCCCGTGCGGCCGGGACGGCCCGTGCGGGCCCTACGGAGCTCCGAGGGCCCCGGCCCGGCCCTGCGGACCCCGGCCCCGCGGACCCCGGGCCGCCCCGCCCCGCCCCTACGGGGACTGCCCGGGAAACGGCCGGCGCCCCTGCCCCGGCTCCGTCGCGAGCCGCCGCTCCAGCCGGGCGATGGCCGCCCGTACGCCGTCGCCGTACCCGTCGTCGGAGAGCTCCGCGGTGGCCGCGCGGGCCCGCGCCAGGTGCACCCGGGCCGCCTCGGGGCGGCGGAGTTTGACGTAGTCGGCGGCGAGGCTGAGGTGCAGTGCCGGGTAGAAGGCGCGGACCGCCTCGCGCGGCCGGTCCGCGAGCCCCTCGGCGGCGGTCAGCGCCCTCAGGTCCCAGGCCAGTTCGTCGCCGGGGTCGTCCTGGGCGTCGGCCAGGTAGTGCGCGAGGGTGCAGCGGTGGAGACCGTCCCCCTCCTCGCCGATCTCGGACCAGATCTCGCCGAGACGGTTGCGGGCCTCCTCGCGGTCACCGGCGTGCAGCAGGATGACCGCCTGGCCGATCCTGGTCATGACGGCGTCCTCCGACGCCTCCTGCTGCTCCCTCAACGCGGCCTCCGGCTCGCTCCGCCGGACCCGCTCCGGTCCGGTCGTCACGAAGCTAGCCGGAGGCGGCGCCTGCGCCGCCGAGGCGCGGTGTGGCGTCAGCCCAGGTCCGGGATCCGCCAGTCGATCGGCTCATGGCCCTGGGCGGCGACGGCCTCGTTGATCTGGGTGAAGGGGTGGGAGCCGAAGAACTTCTTCGCCGACAGCGGCGAGGGGTGGGCGCCCTTGACGATGACGTGCCGCTCCCCGTCGATCAGCGGGATCTTCTTCTGGGCGTAGGCGCCCCAGAGGACGAAGACGACCGGGTCCGGACGGTCGGAGACCGCGCGGATCACGGCGTCGGTGAACTTCTCCCAGCCCTTGCCCTTGTGCGAGTTCGGCTCGGCCTCGCGGACGGTGAGGACCGCGTTGAGGAGCAGGACGCCCTGCTGGGCCCACGGCATCAGGTACCCGTTGTCCGGGACCGGCAGGCCGAGCTCCTCCTTCATCTCCTTGTAGATGTTGCGCAGCGAGGGCGGGGTCTTGACCCCGGGCTGCACGGAGAAGCACAGGCCGTGGCCCTGGCCCGCGCCGTGGTACGGGTCCTGGCCGAGGACCAGGACCTTCACCTTGTCGAACGGCGTGGCGTCCAGGGCCGCGAAGACCTGCTCGCGGGGCGGGTAGACCGGCCCGTTCGCCCGTTCCTTCTCGACGAACTCGGTGAGTTCCCTGAAGTAGGGCTGGTCCAGCTCCCCGCCGAGAACGGGGAGCCAGGACTCGGGCAGCATCTGGGTCACGTCGACAACCTCCGGTACAAGTTCGTGCAACTGCTCAGAACCTACCGGGGACCACTGACAACGCCGCGACCCGGCACCGCCCCCGGACGTCACCAGCTGGTCTTGCGGTACAGCTCCCACATCTGCATGGCGGTCTGCGGGTCCAGGGCCCGCTCGGCGCCGGCGATGTCCTCGCGCGCGCCGACGTAGAGCTTGCCCTGCCACAGGGGCAGCAGGCGGACGTCCTGGGCGAAGATCTGCTGTGCCTGCTCGAACTCCTTGACGCCGGCCGACCGGTCGCCCTCGCGACGGGAATTGGGCAGCAGTTCGTTGACGATGGCGGGGGGCTCGTACGGGGTGCCGACGGCGTTCTCCTTGCCGACGAACGGCGCGATGAAGTTGTCCGGGTCCGGGAAGTCGGGGAACCAGCCGCGGCCGAAGACCGGGTACTCGCCGTTCTTGTAGCCGACCTGGAATTCCACCCAGGGCTTGTTCCGCAGCGTGATCTTGAAGAGGCCGCTCTCGTCCAGCTGGCGCTTGAGTTCGGTGAACTCGTCGGCGGTGGAGCCGCCGTAGCGGTCCGAGGTGTACCAGAGGGTCAGGTCGACCGGAGTGGGGACCCCGCCGTCCTTGAGGATCTTCTTGGCCTTCTCGACGCTGGGCTGGCCGTAGAGGTCGTAGAAGGGCGTCTTGTGGCCGACGACCCCCTTGGGGACCATCGAGTACAGCGGTTCGGCGGTGCCCTGGTAGACCTTGGTGACCAGCGCGCCGCGGTCGACGATCTGGGCGATCGCCTGGCGCACGGGGAGCTTGGCGACCTGCGGGTCCTTGGGGTTGAAGACCAGGTAGCGGATCTCCGCGCCGACGTTCTCGACGACCTGGACGCCCGCGTTGTGCGAGGCCGGGCTCTGCAGGTCCTTGATCTCGGGGGCCGAGAGGCCTCGGTAGGTCGCGTCGATCTCCTTGGCCTTCAGGGCCGCGACCATCGCGTCGGACTTCTTGAAGTAGCGGATCGTCACGCCGTCGTTGTGGCGGTTGGCGAAGCCCTGGTAGGTCTCGTTGTTCCCCAGGACCGCCTCGGAGCCCGCCTTGTACGAGGTGAGGACGTAGGGGCCGGATCCGGTGACCTTGCCGTCCTCGCGCACCTTGTCCGCCGGGTAATCCTTGGGCGCGACCAGCGAGGCGGCCGGCGAGCCGAGGACGAAGGGGAAGGTGGCGTCCGGCGTGTTCAGGTGGAAGACCACGGTCAGCGCGTCCGGGGTCTCGATCTTGTCGAGGGAGTTGAAGAGGCCCTTGGGGCCGACCTTCGAGTCGATCTTCCTGATCCGGTCCAGGGAGTACTTGACGGCCTTGGCGTCGAGCGGCTCGCCGTCGGAGAACTTCAGCCCCTTGCGCAGCGTGCACCGGTAGGCGGTGTTCGCCGTGTCGGTGAAATCGCAGCCCTGGGCGGCGTCCGGCTGGGGCTTCGTGCTGCCCGTGGGGAACGCCAGGAGGGTCTGGTAGACGTTCCGGTAGAGCTCCCAGGAGCCGTCCCACGCCGCCGCCGGATCGAGGGTGCTCGGGGCGCTCGTCGTACCGACCACGATCCTCTTGGCCTTGTCTCCGCTGTCGTCGGAGAACAGACCGCATCCGGAGAGCAGGGATATGGACGCAAGGGCCGCAGAGACCTGCAGGCATCTGGTCCGGTTGAACACGTGCACGCTCCTCGATCAGCCAGGGGTGCGGCAGACCCTACCGCAGTACGTCACAAATCCAATGGGCAGGTTTCGTGAGGCACTTGACCGATTACGTGCCTATTCGATACGCATTTGCCTCCCCGAGGGAGGCAAATGCGTCCGTTTATCGGTCAGTGGACTCCGGCATTGAGGAACATGCCTCCGTCGACCACGAGGGTTTGTCCAGTTACCCATTCCGCTTGTGCAGATGTGAGGAATGCCGCCGCGCCCCCGATGTCCTCCGGGACCCCCAGCCGGCCGAGCGGGTACGCCGCGGCGGCCTCCTGCTCACGGCCCTCGTAGAGCGCCTGCGCGAACCTCGTCTTGACCACCGCCGGGGCGATCGCGTTCACCCGCACCCGCGGCGCCATCTCGTGCGCCAGCTGCAGGGTGAGGTTGATCATGGCGGCCTTGCTCATCCCGTACGCCCCGATGAAGGGCGAGGCGGAGACGCCGGCGATGGAGGCGATGTTCACGATCGCCCCGCCGTTCTCCTTCTGCCAGGCGTGCCAGGTCCGCTGGGCGAAACCGAGGGCCGAGATCACATTGGTCTCGAACACCTTGCGCGCGACCCCGAGGTCGAGGTCCGCCATCGGCCCGAAGACCGGATTGGTCCCCGCGTTGTTCACCAGGAAGTCGACGCGGCCGAAGGCCTCCATCGCGCGGTCCACGGCGACGGCCTGGTGGGCCTCGTCGTGGGCCTTCCCGGCCACGCCGATCACCCGGTCCGCGCCGAGCTTCTCGACGGCTTCCTTGAGGGAGTCCTCGTTGCGCCCGGTGATGCAGACCCGGTCGCCCCGGGCGACCAGCGCCTCGGCGATCCCGTAGCCGATGCCCCGGCTCGCGCCGGTGATCAGCGCGACCCTGCCGCTGTCGATGCCGTTGTACGTCATGCCGTACGCCCTGCCTCTCGTGGACGGGTCAGTTGAGCGGGCCGCCGGCCACGTACATGACCTGGCCGGAGACGAAGCCGGCGGCCTCGCCCGTGAAGAAGGCGATGGCGTTGGCGATGTCGTCCGGGCGGCCGACGCGCTGCACCGGGATCTGCGTGGCGGCGGCCGCCTGGAACTCCTCGAAGCCCATGCCCACGCGGGCGGCCGTCTGGGCGGTCATCTCGGTCACGATGAAACCGGGGGCGACCGCGTTGGCCGTGACGCCGAACTTGCCGAGCTCGATGGCCAGGGTCTTGGTGAAGCCCTGCAGACCGGCCTTGGCGGCGGCGTAGTTGGCCTGGCCCCGGTTGCCCAGCGCGGAGCTGCTGGAGAGGTTCACGACCCGGCCGAACTTGGCCTCCACCATGTACTTCTGACAGGCCCTCGTCATCAGGAACGCGCCCCGCAGGTGCACGTTCATGACGGTGTCCCAGTCGGTGTCGCTCATCTTGAACAGCAGGTTGTCGCGGAGCACGCCCGCGTTGTTGACCAGGATGGTCGGGGCGCCGAGCGCGCTCGCGACCCGCTCGACGGCCGCCTCCACCTGGGCGCTGTCGGCGACGTCGCAGCCGACCGCCAGGGCCCGGCCGCCGGCGGAGGTGATCGCCTCCACGGTGTCCTTGCAGGCCGCCTCGTCCAGGTCGAGTACGGCGACCGCACGGCCCTCGGCGGCCAGGCGCACGGCGGTGGCGGCGCCGATGCCCCGGGCCGCCCCGGTGACGATCGCGACGCGCTGCTCGGTGGTGGACATGCTGGATCTCCTCGCCCTTGAGAGCGGCCGCCCGAAGGTGAGCAACCGCTTAGTAGCTTCAGTCGAGGAGACGCTAGGAGCCGTGACACCTCGTGTCAACGGCACCCCGGCGCGCGCGTCCCGCCGATCCCCGTGTCAGCGGACCAGCAGGTCGAGGAGGCGTTCCAGCTCGGCCCGCGGGTCGGCCGTCAGACCGGTGTGGACCGGACCGGGCTGGACCACCGTGCTGCGGGGGGCGATCAGCCACCGGAAGCGCCGTCCCGGATCGTCACCCGCCGCCTGCCCGGCCCGCTCGCCGCCCGCGCACAGCCCCTCGACCCCGCGCAGCGCGGCCCGGACGCCGGCCACGTCGGCCCCCGGGTCCAGCGCGAGGAGCTTCGCCTCGTCGAGGTGGGTGCGCGCGGCGACGTACGCGTGCGCCCGGCAGTAGACGACGACCCCGGCGTTGAAGCACTCGCCGCGCTCCATCCGGGGCACCACGCGCACCAGCGCGTACTCGAACACGTCCCGCTCGGTCACTCGTCGCCGCTCTTCCGCTCGTTCTTGTCGGACTGGGGAGGCAGGCGCTCGGCGAGCCAGCCCGGCGGACCGGACCGCGGCCTGACCTCGGCCTCCATGGTGATCCTCTCGTGGATCGTGGCCGCGCGCGGCAGCAGCGCCTCCACGTAGGCGCGGCGCACGGCGTCGGTGGAGTCGAAACCGGGCTCGTCGACCAGCCATTCGTCGGGGACGTCGGCGGTGACCTCGGTGAGCAGGTCCTCGGTCACCAGCGGTGCCAGCTCGGCGGCGGCCGCGGCGATGTCCGGTCCCACGGGGGCCAGGACGTGGTCGGAGGCGTTGTAGGGCTTGGCCGCGGCGGACGGGGCGGTGGGCCAGTTGTGGTGCCAGATCATGGTGGCGCCGTGGTCGATGAGCCACAGGTCGCCGTGCCAGACCAGCATGTTGGGGTTGCGCCAGGAGCGGTCGACGTTGTTGATCAGGGCGTCGAACCAGACCACGCGGCCCGCCTCGGCCGGGTCGGCCTGGTACGCGAGCGGGTCGAAGCCGATCGAGCCCGGCAGGTAGTCCATCCCGAGGTTGAGCCCGCCGCTGGCCTTGAGCAGCTCCTGGACCTCCTGGTCGGGCTCGCCGAGCCCGATGACGGGGTCGAGCTGCATCCCCACCAGCCGCGGGACCCGCAGTCCCAGCCGCTGGGCGAGGCGCCCGCACACGACTTCGGCGACCAGGGTCTTGCGGCCCTGGCCGGCTCCGGTGAACTTCATGACGTAGGTCCCGAGATCGTCGGCCTCGACGATCCCCGGGAGCGAGCCGCCCTCACGCAGGGGCGTGACGTAGCGGGTCGCGATCACTTCTGTGAGCATCCGCCCAGGCTAACCGGCGGGCGGGCGTCCCGCCCCGGGGCTATTGCGGGGCCCACCGCGCGAGCAGGGCCTCGGTCGTGGTGACCTCCGCCACCAGCGCGAGGGAGTTGCGGATCACCTCGGCCGTGCACGAGGCCGGCACCCCGGCGATCGCGTCGGCGGGCACCACGACCCCGTACCCGAGGTTGACGGCGTCGAAGACGGTGTTGGGGATCGCGATGTTGGAGGAGACCCCGGTGACGACGAGGGTGCGGATGCCGAGGTTGCGCAGGAGGGCGTCCAGGTCGGTGCCGGCCATCGGGGACAGTCCGTGCAGCCGCCGGACCACCAGGTCCCGTTCGGCCACGGTGATCGGGGCCGCGACCTCGACGGCCCGGCTCCCCGTCAGCTGGCGCACCGGCAGCCTCCCGGCGGCCCGGAAGAGCCGCGCGTTGGTACTGGCCCCCAGCCCGTCCGGCCGCCGCTCGGCAACGGCGTGCAGCACCTGTACGCCGGCCGCGCGCGCGGCGACGGCGAGGGCGGCCACGCGGTCCAGGATCCCGGAGTCCCGCGCCTCCTTCGCCAGCTCCGGCAGGGCGCTCTCCTCGCCTACGACGCCGTTCTGGCACTCGACGGTGAGCAGCGCGGTGGCGGCGGGATCGAACTCCGGCATGGCTCCCCCTGGCGTGGTGGCGACGGAGCCCGCATGATTCCTGACACACAGTCAGATGTGAAGGGGCAGGGGCACGATGGACGAAACGCTCGGGGCCGGTACGCAGCGGCGGGGCCGCCGCATCATGATGACCGACGCGGAAGTGGACGCCTTCCTCCGCGAGCAGCGGACCTGCCGGGTGGCCACGGTCTCCCCCGACGGGCGCCCGCACGTGGGGGCCCTGTGGTTCGCCTGGGACGGCACCTCGCTGTGGCTGTACTCGATCACGCGCAGCCGCCGTTGGGCCGACCTGCGCAAGGACCCCCGGATCTCGGTGGTGGTGGACTCCGGCGAGTCGTACGACGAGCTGCGCGGGGTCGAACTGTCCGGCAGCGCCGTCTTCGTGGGCGAGGCCCCGCGCACCGGCGAGCCCTGCCCCGAGCTGGCGGAGCCCGAACGGATCTTCCCCGTCAAGAACTTCGGCATCGAGGAGATGCCCCACGACGGCCGCCACGCGTGGATCCGCCTCACGCCGCACTCGGTCGTCTCCTGGGACTTCCGCAAGATCTGACCCGGCGGCCGGGGAGTCCCGAAGGCGTCCTACGCGGCCGCCGCCGCCTCCTGCAGCGCCGCGACGGCGGCCCTGATGGAGGGGCGCCGGCCGGCGTCCGCGCGCCAGACCGCGTACACGTGCCGGCGTACGGCGTCGCACACCGGCAGCAGCCGGACGCCCGGCGGCACGGGCCCCCGGCCCAGCCGGGGCGTCACGCACACCCCCAGCCCGGCCTCCACGAAAGCGAGCTGGGTGTGGTGCTCCTCGGCGATGTGCGCGACGCGCGGCTCGACCCCGGTGCCGCGCAGGGTGAACACCAGCCACTCGTGGCAGAACTGGCCTTCGTTCCAGGAGATCCAGTCGTCGTCGGCGAAGTCGGCCAGGGAGATCTCCGCGCGGCCGGCCAGCGGGTGGGAGCGCGGCACCGCGATGTCGACGGCGTCGTCGAGCAGGTGGGTGCGGGTCAGCTCGGCCGGCACCGGCATCCGCTTGTTGTGCCAGTCGATGGCCAGGGCCATGTCGAGGTCCCCGCGCACCACGGCGAACATGGCCTCCTCCGGCTCCTGTTCCCGCACCATCGCCCGCAGGTCCGGGTGGCCGGCGCGCAGCGCGGTCAGCGCCCGGGGCAGCAGCCCGCGCATCGCGGTGGGGAAGGCCCCGATCCGCAGGTGCCCGACCGCGCGGCCCCGCTGGGCCTCGACGTCGGCCTGGGCCAGCTCCACCTGCGAGATGATCCGGGCGGCGTGGTCGGCGAGCAGCCGCCCGGCGTCCGTCAGGCGCACCCCGCGGCCGTTCTTGGCCAGCAGGGGCTGACCGACCTCCCGCTCCAGCTTGGCCATCTGCTGGGAGACGGCGGACGTGGTCACGTGGAGGCCGTCGGCCGCGCCGCTGACCGAGCCGTGGCGGGCGAGGGCGTCCAGGGTACGCAGGCGCTCCAGGTTCAACATGTAAGCGATGCTACGCGGTGGGGCGGAGGAAGTCTCGCTTGTCCTACGAGGTCCCGCGCAGCAGAGTGAGCACATGAGCGCACCCGCCCCCTCCCGCCCGGCCCGTTCCGGCCCCTCCTCCACCCCCTCCCCCGTCACCGCCACGGTGACCGCCCCGGCGTCCGGCACGACGGCCGCCACCGCCGCCGGCGGTCTGGACTGGCGGCTGCGCTTCGCCTTCCTCTCGGTCGTCTGGGGCTTCAGCTTCCTCCTGGTCAAGGTGGGCACGGAGGCGTTCGCGCCCTTCCAGGTCGCCTTCGGCCGCGTCCTGTTCGGCGCCCTCGCCCTGCTGGCCGTGCTGCTCGTACGGCGCGAGCCGCTGCCCCGGGGAGCGCGCACCTGGGGCCACCTCACGGTGGCGGCGCTCCTGCTGAACACCGCCCCCTTCTCGCTGTTCGCGTACGCCGAGCTGAGCATCCCCTCCGGCCTGGCCGGGATCTGCAACGCCACCTCGCCGCTGTGGGGCATGGCGCTCTCGCTGGTCGCCCTCTCCGAGGACCGCCCCACCCGCCGCCGCTTCGCCGGCCTGGGCCTCGGCTTCCTCGGCGTGCTGACCGTCCTCGGCGCCTGGCAGGGCTTCGCGGGCATCGACGCCAAGGGCACCGCGCTGGCCCTGCTGGCCTCGCTCTGCTACCCGATCGGCTGGATCTACGTCCGCCGCACCCTGGCGGGCACCCCGGGCTCCCCGGTGGCCTTGACCGGAGCGCAGCTCATGGTCTCGACGGTGCAACTGGCCGCCGTCAGTGTTCTGTTCACCTCCGCCCCCACCGGCTTCCCGCTCTGGCCGACCCTCTCGGTGATCGCCCTGGGCGCCCTCGGCACGGGCATGGCCCTGCAGATGCAGTACGGGCTGGTGACGGAGGTCGGCCCCACCACCGCGCAGATGGTCACCTACTTCATCCCGGTCATCGCCACCACCGCCGGCGTCCTGATCCTCGGCGAGCAGCTGTACTGGAACACCCCGGTCGGCGCCGTCGTCGTCCTCGCGGGCGCCGCGCTCACCCAGGCCCGCCCCCGGGCGCCCAGGCCCGCCTGAGCCGCACCGGTCCCCCGCCGCCCGCCCCCGCCGCGCCCCGCGGCGGGGGCGGCTCCGTTGCCGCGGGGGCGCGCGAGGGCTCCGGCCGTTCAGTCGGAACGGCCGCCGGGCGCCGGGCGGACCGCCGCCGCCACGGCGTCGGCGAGCGGGCCCACCTCCGCCGGGGAGAGCCCGGAGACGGTGATCCGCACGCCGGGACCCGCCTCCACGCGGAACCGGGCCCCGGCCGTCACCGCCCACCCGGCCGTCAGCAGCCGGGTGACCACCGCCGTCTCGTCGGCGACCGGCACCCACACGTTGATCCCGCTGCGCCCGTGCGCCCGTACACCGCGCTCGGCCAGCGCCGCGATCAGCCCGTCCCGGCGCAGCCCGTACGAGCGCGCCACCGCCCGCCGGTCCACGGCGCCGGAGGTCCACAGCTCCACGACCGCGCGCTGGAGGAGGCGGCTGACCCAGCCCGGCCCCAGCCGCTGCCGGCCCCGGACCCGGTCGAGGGTCACCGCGTCACCGGTGAGCACCGCGAGCCGCAGGTCGGGCCCGTACGCCTTGGCCGTGGAGCGGACCAGCGCCCAGTGCCGGGTCACCCCGCCCAGCGGGCACAGGGGCACGTCCACGATGCCGTGGCCGTGGTCGTCGTCGATGACGAGCACCCCGGGATGTCCGGCCAGCAGTTCCCGCAGTTCCCGGGCCCGCACGGCGCTGATCGCGGCGCCGGTCGGATTCTGCGCGCGGGCCGTCACCACCAGGGCCCGCGCCCCCTCGGCCAGGGCCCGCGCCACCGCCGCCGGAACCGGCCCCTCGTCGTCGACGGCCACGGGCAGCGCCCGCAGTCCCAGGGCGGGCACGAGGTCGAGCATGGCTCCCCAGCCCGGGTCCTCGACGGCGACCGCGTCGCCCGGTCTGAGGTGGGCGGCCAGCACCCGCTCGATGGCGTCCAACGCCCCCGAGGTCACGGCCACGGGCCCGGCCGGGACCCCGTCGGCGTCCAGGTCCGCCCGCGCGATCCGGGCGAGGTCCGGGAGCACCGGGTCCTGGCCGTAGAGGGCCGGGGCCTGCGCGTACCAGCGGGCGGCGGCGGCCAGCGCCGCGTCGAGGGAGGGCAGCAGGGACACGTCGGGATTGCCCTCCGTGACGTCCCGGACGCCGTCGGGGACGGTCATCCGCAGCGTGTCGCGCGGCGCCGTGGCGGGCCGCGCGCGCACCCGGCTGCCGCGCCGGCCGTCCGTCTCGATGACTCCGCGTTCGCGCAGGGTCCGGTACGCGGCGGCCACGGTGTTGGGGTTGACGCCCAGCTCCCCCGCCAGTTCCCGCATCGGGGGCAGCAGCGCCCCGGGCGCGAGCGCGCCGCAGCCGACGCCCGTTTCGATGCTCGCCGCGATATCCGATGCGCGACGGCCGATGATCCGATACTCTCCTAGCACAAACAACATTATGCACTAGTACAACGGAGTCCGCACCATGAGCGCCACCCCGACCGCATACGAACCCACCGACCGCACCGTCCCGACCCGCGGCCGCCCGAGGGCGCGCTACGACCGCGAGACGGTGCACTCGATACTCGACCAGGCCTACGTCTGCCACCTCGGGTTCGTCCGCGACGGCGCGCCGGTGGTCCTGCCGACCCTCTTCGGCCGGGTGGGCGAGACCCTCTACGTCCACGGGTCCACCGGTTCGCGCCCGCTGCTGGCCGCCGGGAAGACCGACCCGGGCCTGCCGGTCTGCCTGACGGTGACGCACGTGGACGGCCTGGTGCTCGCCCGGTCCGCCTTCCACCACTCGATCAACTACCGCTCGGTGGTCGTGCACGGCACCGCCTACCAGGTCACCGACGAGGACGAGTGCCGGATGGCCCTCGACGCCCTCGTCGACCACGTCGTCCCGGGCCGCTCGGCCGACTCCCGCCCGGCCAACGCCAAGGAGCTCGCCGCGACCGCGGTGATCCGGCTGGACCTGACCGAGGTCTCCGCGAAGGTCCGCACCGGCGGCCCGAACGACGACCCGGAGGACCTGGGCCTGCCGTTCTGGTCGGGAGTGGTCCCGGTCGCGCCGGCGTACGGGACCCCGGTCCCGGCCGCCGACCTGACCCCCGGCCTCGCGGCCCCGGGCTACCTCGCCGCGCTCTGAGGCTCCTGGGCGGGCCCGGCCACCGGCCCGGAGCCGCCCCCGGCCACCGGCCCGGCCCCGGCCGGGGCCCGCGGACCGCGCGCCTCGGCCGCGATCAGCGCGCCCACCGCCGACAGCAGCAGTACGGTGCCCAGCACCACCGCCCCGGTCAGCCGTTCGCCGAGCATCCCGACCGCGATCGCCGCCGCGCTGACCGGCTCGATCAGCATGATCACCGACACCGTCGCGGCCCGCACCGACGCGGCGCCGGTGAAGTACATCGCGTACGCGAGGGCGGTGGGCACCGTGGCCACGTAGACCAGCAGCCAGCACACCCGGCCCCAGTCGGCGGTGTGCGGCAGCAGCCCCTCGACCAGGGCGAGCGGCAGCAGGCACACCGTGCCCACCGCCACCGACCACGCGGTGGTGACCAGCGGGTCCCCGCCGGTCCCGCGCCGCCCCAGCCACCGCGCCCGCAGGGTCATCCCCGCGTACCCGGCGGCCGACAGCAGCGCCCAGCCGACCCCGAGCGGCCGCACCTCGCCCCCACCGGAGCCCAGCACCAGCACGGCGAGACCGGCCAGGGCGCCGAGGACGGCGGCCACACCGCCCCGGCCCAGCCGCTCGCCCATCCAGTACCGGCCGCCCAGCGCGATCAGCACGGGCCCGGCCCCCAGGGTCACGACGGTGCCGACGGCGAGGCCGGTGTCGCGCACGGCGGCGAAGTACGCGGCCTGGAACAGGGTGAACATCAGCCCGGTCCCGATCAGCGAAACCGCCGGGACGCGCGGGGCCGGTGCGGCGGGCGAGGCCGCCGCGGCCCGCGGAGCCCGCCGCGCCCGCACCGAACGGCGCACGGCGAGCACGCCCAGCAGGACCACCAGACCGCCCGCGCACCGCCAGAACGACAGGGCGACCGGGCCGAGGTCACTGGCCAGGAAGAGGAGGGAGGCCGCCGCCCCGGCGGTGCCCCAGGCGACTCCGGCGACGACGAGGTACAGCAGACTGCGCCCGGCAGCGGGCGAATGGTTCGACACGTGTGTCTCCGCGCATGCGTGAAGGATGAGGGAAGCAGGTCATCGCTTCGCGGGCAGCGCTCACCGGCCCGGGGACTCCCCGGGCGGGACTCTCGTTCGCGTGGAGGCCGCCCGCGCTAGGCGGCGGGAGGCGGAAGCACGGTCGACGGCATGAACGGCACCCTACGGGGCGCTCCCCGCCTCCGGCCAGTCGGCCCCGCGCTACGCCCTGGCGGTCTCGGGGGCCGGCACGGCCGGATCCGGCGCCGCGGGCGGCGCCGGCCGCGAGGACTGCGCGATGAAGGCCCCGCCGAGCACCAGCGCGCCGCCCACGATCTGCGGGGTCGAAAGGTGTTCGCCCAGCAGCACCCAGGCCAGCACGGTGGCGATGACCGCCTCCAGACAGGCCACCACGCCCGCCACCTGGGGGGAGAGCTTGCGCACCGAGACCACCCCGGTCAGGTACGCGAACACGGTGGCGACCAGCACCACCCAGCCCAGCAGGGCCAGGGCGGGGACCTCGGTGTCCCCGAGCAGCGCGTCCCCGCCGAGCACGGACCAGTCCATCTCCCAGGGCCGCGCGAGCACCGTCATGACCGCGGCCCCGACGAGCATCCCGTACGCGATCACGCCCATCGGGTCGGGCACGTCGTCCCCGTCGGTGCCCTGGTCGGCGAAGACGAAGTAGAAGGCCTGGCAGCAGGCGGCGGCCAGCCCCAGCAGCACCCCGAGCGGGTCCAGGCTCAGCCCCGCCCAGATCTGGACCACGCACGCCAGCCCCGCGACGGCCACCGCCGCACCGGCCGCGGCGGCCCGGGTCACCGGCTTGCGCTGCACGAAGCGGATCCAGCCGAGCAGCAGGGCCGGGCCCAGGTACTCCAGCAGCAGGGCCACGCCGACCGGGATCCTCGACAGGGAGGCGAAGTAGAAGGCCTGCACGCCCGCGACGGCGACCAGACCGAAGCCGGCGAGCAGCAGGGGCTTGCGCCGCACCAGATCGCGGTGCCGCCAGGCCAGCGGGGACAGCACCAGCGCCGCCCCGGCCACCCTCAGCCACACCACGTGCAGCGGGTCCAGACCCGCCTCGATCAGCGGCTTCGCCGCCACACCGGAACCACCGAACGCACACGCCGAGACGAGGGCGAGGCCCAGTCCGGCGTTCTTCCCTGACGCTTGCATCGGGCCATCATGGCAGGGCCGGTCAGGAGCGTCACGCCGGTGACACCTGTTGAGACGCAGTCGGTACCGACCGGTCCGGAACCCACCGTTTCTGACAGGTCGTCAGTATTGAATGTTCCGCTCCCCGGGACTACCTTCCGCCGCACGAACCCGACGAGAAGGGGTGGACGCATGGCTGAAGTCACCGCGGAATCACGCATCGAGGCGCCCGCCGCGAAGCTCTGGGCCCAGCTGACCGACTGGGACGCGTACGGGCAGTGGAGCATGACCCACACGAACTTCCCGAAGGGCGGTCCCGAGACCCTCGCGGTCGGGTCCACCTTCGCCGAGAACATGAAGATGATGGGCTTCCCCGCCGAGGTCCTGTGGACCGTCTCGGAACTGGAGGACCAGCGCGTCTTCGCGATCACCGGCAAGGGCCCGATGGGCGTGGCCGTCCTGACCCGCTACACCCTGCTCCCGGACGGCGACGCCACCACCGTCCGCATCGACGGCGAGTTCACGGGCGCCGCGGTGTCCCTGATGGCGGGCAAGCTCAAGGACTCCGCGACCGCCGCCCTGAACGAATCCCTCCGCAAGCTGGCCGGCCTGGTCGCCTGACCCCACCCCCACCCACGGCACGCGCACGGCGCGCCCCGCGAGATCGCTCGCGGGGCGCGCCGCGCGTGTGCCGGGAGGCCCGGCGTCCGGGTCAGTGCTCGTCGGCCAGGATCAGGTAGAGCTTCTTGCGTGCGTCGTTGACGACCGCGAGGGCCTTCTCCCGCTGCTCGGGCGAGCCGGTCTTGAAGACCTGACCGAAGGCTTCCATCAGGCCGACGCCGGCGGTGCGGACCTCGTGCATCGCCTCGAAGTCGAAGCCGCGCCCGGCGTCCGCCCAGGGGGCGTCCGGACCCGATTCCGCCTCGGTGCGGCCGGCCCCGGTGAGCGTGAACAGCTTCTTGCCGCCCTCGCTCTCGCTGGTGATGAGGCCCTCGTCCTCCAGCAGCTGCAGGGTCGGGTACACCGAACCCGGGCTGGGCTTCCACGCCCCGCCGCTGCGCTCGCCGATCTCCTGGATCATCTCGTAGCCGTGCATCGGCCGGTCGGCGAGGAGCGCCAGGATCGAGGCGCGCACGTCACCGCGCCGCGCCCGCCCCCGGGGCCCGCCCCGGCCGCCCCTCCCGCCGAAGGGTCCACCACCGAAGGGCGGACCGAACGGCCCGAAGGCGGCCCGCAGCCCCCGGAACTCCTCCCGACGGTCCGGCCCGCAGTGGCCGTGACCCCGTCCGTGCTCGTGTCCGTGCTCGCGCTGTCCACGTGAACGCATCACTGCGCTCCTTTCGTCATCGCTCGTCGTACCGGCTGTCGTACCGGTTGCCGCAGCGGATGTCGCTTCGACTCTTTCACTATCGCTGACCCATCGCGATGCGTCAACGATATATCGGAACCTATCTTCGACAGTCGAGCGGAAGGGACGGAGTCGGCCGACTCGACCGCACCGGGGCCAGTCGTCCCGGATTGGCCTTGGTGCGCGTCGGCGCGGGCCCCCTACGGTCGGTCCATGCGCATCCGAATCGTCGACGCCTTCACCGACCGCCCCTTCCACGGCAATCCCGCCGGGGTCCTCGTCCTCGACGGGCCGTTCCCCCCGGACGGCTGGCTCCAGCAGGTCGCGGCCGAGGTCAACCTCTCCGAGACCGCCTTCGTCCGGCCCCTGCCGCCCGGCGGGCCCGCCGACTGGGCGCTGCGCTGGTTCACCCCGGCCGGCGAGGTCGACATGTGCGGGCACGCCACCCTCGCGACCGCCCACGTGCTGAACGAGAACGGCCTGGCCAAGGGCCTGATCCGGTTCGACGCGCGCTGTGGGGTCCTCACGGCCGAGGCGGCCGGGGACGGCACGGTCACGATGGACTTCCCCACCTCCTCGCTGACCCCACTCGATCCGGTCCCCGAGGTCGCCCGCGCCCTGGGCGCCACGATCGTCTCGCTGCACGACACCGCCGCCCACATCGGCGACCTGCTGGTGGAACTGGCCGACGAGCGGACCGTGCGGGAACTCGCGCCCGACCACGCGGCCCTGCGCGCCTACGCCCGCCGCGGGGTGATCGTCACCGCCCCCGCCGAGGAGCCCTCCCGGGGCTACGACTTCGTCTCCCGCGGCTTCTTCCCCGTCCACGGCATCGACGAGGACCCGGTGACGGGCAGCGCCCACACCGCCCTCGCCCCCTTCTGGGCGGCCCGCCTGGGCCGCACGGAGATGACCGGCCTGCAGGGCGGAGCCCGCCGCGGCCTGGTCCGGGTCACCCTCGCGGGCGAGCGGACCCTGCTCACCGGCCGCGCGGTCACCGTGATCGACGGCGAGCTGCTCACCGCGCCCTGAGCACGGGGGCTACGGCGTGGGCAGCCAGCCCACCTTCCCCGCGAGCAGCGCGTACCCACCGAAGGCCACCACGTCGAGCAGCGTGTGCGCGACGACGAGGGGTCCCACCCGGCCCCAGCGGCGGTAGGCCAGCACGAAGACGACGCCCATCACCATGTTGCCGACGAACCCGCCGATGCCCTGGTACAGGTGGTACGAGCCGCGCAGGACGGAGCTGGCGAGCAGCGCGGCCGTCGGCGACCAGCCCAGCTGGCCGAGCCTGCGCAGCAGGTAGGCCAGCACGATGACCTCCTCCACCACGGCGTTCTGCACGGCGGAGAGGATCAGTACGGGGAACTTCCACCACACGTCGGGCAGCGCCTCCGGCACCACCGTCAGGTTGAAGCCGGAGGACCGCGCCACCAGGTAGAAGGCCAGTCCCGCGCTCCCGATCCCGGCGGCGACCAGCGCGCCCCGGGCCAGGTCCCACCCGGGCCGGGTCCGGTCGAAGCCCAGGACGCGCAGCCCCGGCACGCCCTCGCGGGTCAGCAGGTGCGCGACCAGCAGGACGGGGACGAGCGCGGAGGCGATCCCGAACAGCTGCCAGGCCAGGTCCAGCCAGGGCCGCCCGGGGGCGTACGAGCCGTTCAGCGTGGCCGCCTGGTCCTTGAGGCCGCCGGGCTTGGTCAGCGAACCGATGAAGCTGATCAGGGCCGAGACCCCGCTCGCGCCCAGCGACAGCGCGAGCACGAGCAGGGTCTCGGTCCGCAGCAGACCCCGCCGCCCGTCCCCGCGCAGTTCTCCGACCACCGGCTCCGGCTCCGCCCGCACGCCCGACTCCCGTCCCGCCAACCACCGCGTCATCCTGTTCCGACCACCCCATACTGCCTCCTCGGGGGCCGGAGCGGATCACCGGTCAGCGCCGGACGGCCCCGGTGGCGTCCTCCTCCTGTTCCTCCAGGCCCACGGGCCAGGTGTGGACCGGGTCGCCCTTGTGCATCAGCTCGCTGTAGCGGCGGGTGGTGGCCGCCAGGGCGGCGTCCCGCTCCAGCCCTGCGGCGAGCGCCCGGTGGTAGGTGTCCACCTGCCAGGTCGCCCCGTTCACCCGGCGCCGGCAGCGCTCCTCGATGATCCCGAGGTACAGGTCCCGGTCGGCGGGTTCGATCCCCCAGGCGTCCAGCCCGGCCGCGGCCATCGGCAGCAGCTCGTCCAGCACCAGGCGCACCGCGGGCACGCTCACCAGTCCCCCGGCCCGGCCGCGGCGCGGCCAGCGGATCCGGGCGTCGATCCCGTAGCGGCAGGCTGCGTCGAAGTTGGCCTCCGCCTCCGCGAACGGCATCCGGGTCCACACGGGGCGCTGCTCGTCCGCGAGGGTCCGTACGAGCCCGTAGTAGAAGGCGGCGTTGGCGACGACGTCGGCCACCGTCGGCCCGGCCGGCAGCACCCTGTTCTCCACCCGCAGGTGCGGCACCCCGTCGGCGACCCCGTAGACGGGGCGGTTCCAGCGGTAGACCGTCCCGTTGTGCAGCACCAGCTCCTGCAGGCTCGGCACGCCGCCCTCCGCCAGGACCCGCAGCGGCTCCTCCTCGTCGCAGATCGGCAGCAGGGAGGGGAAGAAGCGGACGTTCTCGGCGAACAGTTCGTACGCCGAGTCCACCCACCGCTCCCCGAACCAGGTGCGCGGCCGCACCCCCTGCGCCTGGAGCTCCGGGGGCCGGGTGTCGGTGGCCTGGGTGAACAGCGGCGGACGCGATTCGCGCCACAGCTCCCGCCCGAAGAGGAACGGCGAGTTGGCGCCCACCGCTATCTGCACGGCGGTCACCGCCTGCGCCGCGTTCCACACGTGCGCGAACCGCGCCGGGGTCACCTGGAGGTGCAGCTGTACGGAGGTGCAGGCGGCCTCCGGCACGATCGACCCGGTGCTCCAGGTCAGCCGCTCCACCCCGTCGATGTCGAGGGTGAAGTCCTCGCCGCGCATCATCAGGATCTGCTCGTTGAGCAGCGAGTAGCGGTCCACGGCCGAGAGGTTGGCCAGGGCGAGGTCGGAGCGGGAGATGGTCGGCAGGATGCCGATCATCACGACCCCCGCATCGATCTCCGCGGCCTGCCGGTGGGCGTAGTGCAGCCCCGCGCTCAGCTCTTCGGCGAGCTGGTCGAATACCCGGCCGTCGAGACGGTGCGGGAGTACGTTCACCTCCAGATTGAACATTCCGAGTTCGGTCTGGAAATCGGGGCTCGCAATCTTCTCCAGTACCTGTGCATTCACCATGCGCGGCAAACCGTCGGCACCCGCGAGATTCAGCTCGATCTCCAGTCCCATCATGTTCTTGGGCCGATCGAACCTCTTCTCCGCCAGAAGGCGCTCCAGTCCCTCCAGGCACTCGTGGAGCTTCCTCCGATACCGATGCCGATCGGACAGGTCGAATCCTCCTGCCACGACCTTCTCCCCCATCGAAGCGTCCCTCCTCGTGTGGCCCGGAACGGTGCACCCGGGCGCGCGTTACGGTCGATGATGCCCAGCCCCGTGATCGATAACGCCGGGCCGGGCGGTCCGGCGGGGAGCGCGCGCCGGTATGGCCTGATGGGCGCTTCGGCACATTCACCTGGCAACTCGCCGTATGCAAATTCCCCGTAGACTGTGCCGATTCCCGATAACAGGCGCTTTCCAGCCGAGCACCCTTCGGGTAACCTCCGAGGTCAGCGCGACCCGTTCGCGCACAACCGGCATGAATAGCCTGACAGCGGGACCGGTATCCGCCTTGTCGGCAATAGGTGGGACAGCTAGCCGAAACACCGCGTGAACACATGTCGTATAAACTCCGCAAACGAGGCAGAGAGTTGGCGCGCGGCCATTGCCCCTCAGCCCCCCTCTGGCCCCAGAATGCGACAGCGCCGTCCGCACCTTCCCCCGTACCACAGGTCTCCCAAGTGAGAGGCGACCCACCATGCCGCTGCATGTTCCCCCGGCTCCCGCGCCCGCCCTGCGCAGCGTCCTCGCGGCACTCGGTTCCCCCACCGCCGTCCACGAGGCGCACACTCCGTCCCTGCGCGCGCTCCAAGGGCCGGTGACCGCCGAACTCCCGCTTCCGGTGCACGTGCTCGACCGGCTCGACGGGTCCGGCCGCCCGGCGGGCGGCCGACCGCCGCGCACCCGGCTGACCGGGTGGCGGTTCCTGATCCGCAGCGGCGACCGTTTCGTCGCCGCGGCCGACACCCGGCTGACCCCGGACGGGTGGGCCTTCTCCCACTTCTTCGAAGGGCCCTACGTCGCCGCCACCGAACGCGCCCTGCGCCAGGCCGAGTCGCTCGGCAAGGGGTACCAGCCCCGGCTGCTGTCCGTACCCGAGCTGTACATGCTGACACTGTGGCTGCACGGGGCGGTCGGCGCCGACGCCGCGGCCGGCCTGCCCGCCGCCGCCGACCTGCTGGTGCCCCTGGCACCGGCGCCACCCGGGATCGCCGCGTTCCGGCCGCACCCCGTATCGGAACTGCTGCCCGTACTGACCCACCGGCTGACCCGGTCGGCCCCGCCCGTCCCGCCCCCGGTGGCCGCCCCGGCCGCCTGAGGGGCCGCCCCGCCGTTGGCCTGTTCGGGGTGGCCCGGGTTGCCCATTCGGCCTAGTCCGCCCGGACCACCCGCGAACCATCCGAAATGACAGGGGAGTTGGCCTGAACCGCCCGCACGAGTGATGCGTCCTCAATCCATGAGGACAGCTGCCGGGAAATACCTGCGAAGCAGCCGTCGTGGGGGAAGACTGAGGACATCCTCCCCGCAGGCGCGGGGACGACCCAGGGGGACGGCCATGAATCACGCATCGAGCCGTAGCGAACAGACCACACCGCAGCGAAAGAACGCATCCATGTGCCAGCACCAGCCTGCCTGCCCGTCATCAGAGTCCGCCGACCGGGAGGCCGCGCGCCCGGTGGCCAACCACCCGGAACAGGGCTGGAGCCTGCTGTGCAACGGGGTCCTGCTCTTCGAGGACACCGGTGAGCTGCTGCCGGACGGCCAGATCATCGCTCCGCACCGCCCGCTCGCGGTGGCCTAGGCCACCTTGCACCGAGCCGGCACGAGGAAGGACCACGCGAAGGGGCCGGTCCCGGAGCTCACGCTCCAGGACCGGCCCCTTCACCGTGTCACGGGACTCAGTTGTCGTACTCGTCCAGCGGCGGGCACGAGCAGACCAGGTTGCGGTCGCCGAAGGCGCCGTCGATCCGGCGCACCGGCGGCCAGTACTTCTCGGCGGCGGTGACGCCGCCCGGGAAGACCGCCTCGTCACGGCTGTACGGGTGGTTCCACTCGCCGCCCAGGGCCGCCGCGGTGTGCGGGGCGTTGGCCAGCGGGTTGTCCTCGACCGGCCACTCGCCGCCCGCGACCCGCTCGATCTCGCCGCGGATGGCGATCATCGCGTCGCAGAAGCGGTCGATCTCGGCCAGGTCCTCGGACTCCGTCGGCTCGATCATCAGCGTGCCGGCCACCGGGAAGGACATGGTCGGCGCGTGGAAGCCGTAGTCGATCAGGCGCTTGGCGATGTCGTCCACGCTCACGCCGGTCGCCTTCGACAGCGGACGCAGGTCGATGATGCACTCGTGGGCGACCAGGTTGCCCGGACCGGTGTAGAGGACCGGGTAGTGGGGCTCCAGGCGCTTGGCGATGTAGTTCGCGCCGAGCACCGCCACCTGGGTGGCGCGCTTGAGGCCCTCGCCACCCATCAGGCGTACGTACGACCAGGAGATCGGCAGGATGCCGGCCGAGCCCCACGGCGCGGCCGAGATCGGGCCGACGCCCGTCTCCGGGCCGGCCGTCGGCTGGAGCGGGTGGTTCGGCAGGAACGGGGCCAGGTGGGCCCGGACACCGACCGGACCGACGCCCGGGCCGCCGCCGCCGTGCGGGATGCAGAAGGTCTTGTGCAGGTTCAGGTGCGAGACGTCGCCGCCGAAGTGACCCGGCTTGGCGAGGCCCACCAGGGCGTTCAGGTTGGCACCGTCGACGTAGACCTGGCCGCCGGCCTCGTGCACCTGGGCGCAGATGTCGGCGACGTGCTCCTCGAACACACCGTGCGTGGACGGGTAGGTGATCATCAGGACCGCGAGCTCGTCGCGGTACTGCTCGATCTTGGCGCGCAGGTCGTCCGCGTCCACCTCGCCGTCGTCGGCGGTCTTGACGACGACGACCTTCATGCCGGCCATCACGGCGCTGGCGGCGTTGGTGCCGTGCGCGGAGGACGGGATGAGGCAGATGGTGCGCTGCTCGTCGCCGTTGGCCCGGTGGTAAGCGCGCACGGCCAGCAGGCCGGCCAGCTCGCCCTGGGAGCCCGCGTTCGGCTGGATCGAGACCTTGTCGTATCCGGTGACCTCACAGAGACGTTCCTCCAGCTCGGTGATGAGCGTGAGGTAGCCCTCCGCCTGCTCCACCGGGGCGAACGGGTGCAGCTGACCGAATTCGGGCCAGGTCACCGGCTCCATCTCGGTGGTCGCGTTGAGCTTCATGGTGCAGGAGCCCAGCGGGATCATGCCGCGGTCCAGCGCGTAGTCCTTGTCCGAGAGCTTGCGCAGGTAGCGCAGCATCGCGGTCTCGGAGCGGTGCTGGTGGAAGACCGGGTGGCCGAGGTACGCGTCCGAGCGCAGCAGGCCCTCGGGCAGCGTGTCGGCGGTGGTCGCGTCCAGGGCCTCGATGTCCGCGCTGACGCCGAAGGCGGCCCAGACGGCGTCGAGGTCGGCGCGCAGGGTGGTCTCGTCGCAGGAGACGGAGACGTGGTCGGCGTCGACCTGGAAGAGGTTGACCCCGCCCTCACGGGCGGCGGCGACGACCTCGGCGGCCTTGCCGGGCACCCGGGCGGTGACGGTGTCGAAGAAGGAGCCGTGCACCAGCTCGACCCCGCCGGCCGTCAGGCCCGCGGCGAGGAGCGCGGCGTAGCGGTGGGTCCGGCGCGCGATCGTGCGCAGGCCGTCCGGGCCGTGGTAGACGGCGTACATGCCGGCCATGACCGCGAGCAGCACCTGGGCGGTACAGATGTTGCTGGTGGCCTTCTCGCGGCGGATGTGCTGCTCGCGGGTCTGCAGGGCCAGGCGGTACGCCTTGTTGCCGTCCGCGTCCACGGAGACGCCGACGAGGCGGCCGGGCAGCGAGCGGGCGTGCTGCTGCTGGACGGCCATGTAGCCGGCGTGCGGGCCGCCGAAGCCCATCGGGACGCCGAAGCGCTGGGTGGTGCCGACGGCGATGTCGGCGCCCAGCTCGCCCGGGGAGGTGAGCAGGGTCAGGGCGAGCAGGTCGGCGGAGACGGTGACGATGGCACCGAGCCCGTGGGCCTGGTCGATGACCGGCTTGATCGCGCGGACGGCGCCGGAGGCACCCGGGTACTGGAGCAGCACGCCGAAGACGCCGCGCTCGGCGATCTCGGCCGGGATCCCGTCGGACAGGTCGGCGACGACGACCTCGACCCCGATGGGCTCGGCGCGGGTCTCGATCACGGCGATGGTCTGCGGCAGCGCGTCGGCGTCGATCAGGAAGACCCCGCCCTTGACCTTGCCCACGCGGCGGGCCAGGGACATGGCCTCGGCGGCGGCGGTGCCCTCGTCGAGCAGGGAGGCACCGGAGGTCGGCAGGCCGGTCAGGTCGGCGACGACGGTCTGGAAGTTCAGCAGCGCTTCGAGGCGGCCCTGGGAGATCTCGGGCTGGTACGGGGTGTACGCCGTGTACCAGGCCGGGTTCTCCATGACGTTGCGCAGGATGACCGGGGGCGTGAAGGTGCCGTAGTAGCCGAGACCGATCATCGACGACAGGACCTGGTTGCGGTCGGCCAGCGAGCGGAGCTCGGCCAGCACCTCGGCCTCGGTGCGCGCCTCGGGCAGGTTCAGCGCCTCGGCGGTCTTGATCACATCCGGTACCGCGGCGGCGGTGAGTTCGTCCAGGGAGCCGTAGCCCACCTGGGCGAGCATCTTCGCCTGCGCCTCGGCATCCGGGCCGATGTGACGCTGCTCGAAGGGGATGCCTCGCTCCAGCTGGGAGAGCGGAATGCGGTTGGCGGTCATGACGGAGGCCTCCTGGTCGTATGACCTGCGAGGGGCACCACGGCGCGGGCACCCGGACGGCCTCCCCCTCTGTCATCTCAACCTGAGAGCTTCACCGGGCCGCAAGGGGATCGCCCCTGAGGTCCGGCTTTCACCGTCGGTGAGGAGAGGAACCGGTACTGCGTGCCCGGTACCCGCCCCTGCTTTCCAGAGTGGCCTCACCACGTGCGGTACGTATGCCTGAGAGATTCCGGGGAGGATTTGCTCCTTCGGCGCCTCCGTCGTACTCACTCGGAGGACTCTCCCGCACAGGGTCAACAGCCATCACCCAGCCTACCAGCGACGATCCGGAGGCTCCCCGAGTGGCCCCCTCTTGAAATATGCACTTTCGTAGTCATTACGAATGACTCGTACCACTGCGACCGTACGGAGGGACCGTGCAGACCGACATCGATCCGCGCAGCCTGATCGGCCGCAAGGCGTTCGACCGCAACGGCGCCAAGATCGGCACCGTGGACGAGGTCTACCTCGACGACGCCACTGGCGTGCCCGAATGGGCCGCCGTCCGGACCGGGCTCTTCGGACGGGACGCCTTCGTCCCCCTGGAGCCCAGCGAAGTGGTGGACGACACCCTGCGCGTGCCCTTCGAGCGTTCCTTGATCAGGGATGCACCCGATTTCGGGGTCGGGCGCCACCTGTCCCCCGAGCAGGAGCTCCAGCTCTACCACCACTACGGCCTGGACGTCTCCCTGCCGACCGACTTCCACCGCCCGCCGCCCGACGAGCGGATCTAGGCCGCCCCCTCCGCCCGCCCCACGAGCGGCAGCGGATCGGAGGACTCCAGTTCGGGATCGTCCATCCGGAAGGTGCGCACCCGCCCGGGCGGCGATCCGGGCCGCTCGAACCGTACGGTCACCCGTCCGACCCCGCTGCCCTGGACCCATCCGGGCCCGTACAGGGCGTGCCGTACGTCGCTCCCCGCCGGCCAGTACCGCGCGGCCGCCGCGTCCGGCCCGCCCGCCTCCACGACGGCCCCACCGGCGGTACCCGCACTCACGGCGGCACCGGTCCCGCCGGCCCCGTCCGGCTCGGCCGCCGCTTCCTCCCCCTCCGGCTCGACGCCCTCCGCGACGGCGCCCTCCGCGACCGCACCCGCCTCCTCCGCCTCCGCCCCGGCGCCGAGCACCTGGGCGAAGAGGTCCTCCTGCGTGTAGTCCGCGAGCCCCGTCACGCCCACCCCCAGCAGCCGCACGCCTCCGGTGGTGTCCACCCCCTCCAGCAGCCGTGCCGCGGCCTCCCGGACCACCGAGGGGTCGTCGGTCGGCCCGCGCAGGGTCTCCGAACGGGTCAGCGTGGAGAAGTCGTAGCGGCGCACCTTCAGCACGATGGTCCGGCCCGAGTGCCCGGAGGACCGCAGGCGCCCCACGCACCGGTCCGCGAGCCGCTGCACCTCGAAGCGGATCCGGACCCGGTCGTGCAGGTCCACGTCGAAGGTGTCCTCCACCGAGACCGACTTCGCGTCCCGCTCGGCGACCACGGGCCGGTCGTCCAGCCCCAGCGCCATCCGGTACAGCCCGACCCCGTGCGCCTTCCCCACCATCCGGACCAGCTCGTCCTCGCCGGCCTCGGCCAGCTCCCCCACCGTGGTGATCCCGGCCCGCCGCAGGTGCTCCCCGGTGGCCGGCCCCACCCCGGGCAGGGTCCGCACCGACATGGGCGCGAGCAGCTCCCGCTCGGTCCCGGGCTCGATCAGCAGCAGCCCGGCCGGCTTGGCCTCCTCGGAGGCCACCTTGGCCAGCATCTTCGACCCCGCCAGGCCCACCGAGCCGCTCAGCCCCGTGGCGGCCTCGATGTCGGCCCGCAGCCGCTCCCCCGTGGCCCGGGCGCTCGCCGAGTCGAAGGCCGTGCCGCCCGCCTCCAGGTCGACGAAGGCCTCGTCCAGGCTCAGGGGCTCCACCAGCGGCGACAGCTCCCGCAGCAGGCCCATGACCAGGTCGCTGACCTCCCGGTAGAGGCTGAAGCGCGGGATCAGGTAGGCGCCGTTCGGGCAGAGCCGACGGGCCTGGGCGGTCGGCATCGCCGAGTGCACCCCGAACCGCCTGGCCTCGTAGGAGGCGGTGGCCACCACACCGCGCGGCCCGAGCCCCCCGACGATTACGGCCTTGCCCCGCAGACTGGGCTTCGACGCCTGCTCGACCGAGGCGTAGAAGGCGTCCATGTCCAGGTGCAGGATGGTCGGCGCGGCTCTCACGGCACCGATGCTGCCCTACGCCACTGACAACGCGGCCACGCTCGCCCCGGTGCCGCTCAGACGGCCCGGTTGCGGCGTGCGGCCAGCTCGTCGGCGGGGTTGTGGCCCACCAGGGTCTCCCCGGTGTCCACCCGCTCCCCGTGCAGCTGCGACAGGGCGTTCTCCACGTCCCGCCACACCACGCCGACGGCGATGCCGAAGACTCCCTGCCCGCCCTGGAGCAGGCTCACCACCTGGTCCGGGGAGGTGCACTCGTAGACGGTGGCACCGTCGCTCATCAGCGTCATGCGCTCCAGATCGTGGAAACCCCTGTCGCGCAGGTGCTGGACGGCGGTGCGGATGTTCTGGAGCGCCACCCCGGTGTCCAGGAAGCGCTTGACGATCTTGAGGACGACCACGTCCCGGAAGCTGTAGAGGCGCTGCGTGCCCGACCCGTACGCGGGCCGCACGCTGGGCTCCACGAGCCCGGTCCGGGCCCAGTAGTCGAGCTGGCGGTAGGTGATCCCGGCAGCGGCGCACGCCGTCGGTCCCCGGTAGCCGACCTGCTCGGGCGCCCGAGCGTCGCTCACCGGTCCGACCGGCGCCGAAGCCGGCTGACGGTGCGCGGAGCCCTGCGCGCCGCCGTGCAGCGGGTACGGCCCAGCGTCACTGCGTGCGGGGGTGCCCCCGGTCGTACCGTCGCCCGTGATCCTCACGCCGACCCTCCGTCCTTGACCTGCCACCTTGAAGGTAGGCAGTGACCAGGGGTGCGTCAACGATCGCCACACTCGGCACGCCGAGTGATAATCACCCTGAGAGTGGTTTCCCGTACCCCATTGCGGGGAAAGGCTACTCGAATGGGCTGAAAGTTCCCGGTGGTCGACGCGGCCCGCGTTTCGCCGTGGCCGCGCCCCTCACACCCCGGCCCTCACTGCGGGCCGGTGCCGAAGTCCTCGGGTGAGATCTGGTCGAGGAACTCGCGGAACTTCTCCACCTCGTCCTCCTGCTCGTCGGGAATGGCGATTCCGGCGTCGTCCAGGACGCCGTCACTGCCGTAGATCGGCGTTCCCGTGCGCAGGGCCAGCGCTATGGCGTCGGAAGGCCTCGCGCTCACCTCGACCCCGCTGGCGAAGACCAGTTCCGCGTAGAAGACGCCCTCCCGCAGATCCGTGATCCGGACCTCGGTGAGCTCCTCACCGACCGCCTCCAGCACGTCCTTGAACAGGTCGTGCGTCAGCGGCCGGGCAGGGGCCATGCCCTGCTGCGCGAAGGCAATGGCGGTCGCCTCCCCAGGACCGATCCAGATGGGGAGGTACCGATCGCCTCCCACTTCACGCAGGAGCACGATCGGTTGGTTGGAGGGCATTTCCACCCGGACACCCACAACGTCGAGCTCGTTCACACAGCAACCCTAGGACCTGCTCGGCAGGTTTGGGTAGTCGGGGCCCCTTCCGGGCCGTCCGATCAGTGTGACCGCACCCCGAGGGCCGTCTGTACCAGGGCCTCGTGCAGCCGTACGGAGAGCCCCACGAGCTCCTTCAGCGTGGCCTCGGCGTGCGCCCTGGTCTGCGGGTTGCGGTGCCGCCGCAGCGGTGCCACGAGCTGCTCCACCAGACCGGCCTCCCGGTCCGCGGCGGCCTTCATCGCCCGCAGGTGGCGGGGTTCCAGCCCGAAACGGCCGAGATCCGCGATCAGGCGGGCCACGGTGACCGCTTCGGCGTCGAACCCCCCGTCCGGCACCTCGGAGATGAGCCCGTACGACTCCCATTCGACGAGCTGCACCTCGTCCACCTCGGCGGCGGCGATCAGCTCGGCCCGGCCCACCCGGGCCACGGTGGGCCGCTCCCGTCCCACCTCCCCGTACAGGGCGACGGGACCGGCCGGGTCCACCGCCTCCCCGTGGGACGCGGGCCCGGGGATGCGGATCTGCTCACCCCGGTCGAGCGCGTCGAGCTGTTCGCGGATGACCTTCAGCGGCAGGTAGTGGTCCCGCTGCAGGCGCAGGACGCGGCCGAGCCGTTCCACGTCGCCCGTGCTGAACTTGCGGTATCCGGAAGGTGTGCGCTCGGGCTCCACGAGCCCCTCCGCCTCCAGGAAGCGGATCTTCGAAATGGTGACGTCGGGGAACTCGTCACGCAGCATGGTCAGCACCGTTCCGATGCTCACCAGCCGCCCGGCGGACCCGGCGGTGCCGCTCTTCGGGGCACCGCCGGTCGGGGTACGCAGCATGGGACCTTCCCTGGGGTCCCCCCGGACCGCGTCCGGGGGAAGGGTCAGATGCCCCGCAGGCTCGCGTAGAAGACCAGCCGGTACTTGCCGATCTGGACCTCGTCGCCGTTGTGCAGGGCGACGGAGTCGATCGGCTCACGGTTGACGTACGTGCCGTTCAGGCTGCCCACGTCGGCGACGGTGAAGCCGCCCTCCTGGCCCCTGCGGAACTCGACATGCAGCCTGGAGACGGTCACGTCGTCCAGGAAGATGTCGCTCTGCGGGTGCCGGCCTGCCGTGGTCAGTTCGCCGTCCAGCAGGAAGCGGCTGCCCGAGTTGGGGCCGCGCCGCACGATCAGCAGGGCGGAACCGGGGGGCAGTGCCTCCACCGCGGCCTGGGCCTCGGGGGACAGCGAGGACGACACGTGCGCTTGTCCCGACACCTCGGCCTCGTAGGCCTCGAGGCCCGAGATCGAGATCGTGGACGTGGTCTCCGAAGCACGCTCCGGCGTCAGACCCGCCCGCAGCGGCGCCCCGCAGTTCGAGCAGAAACGGCTCGCCGCATCGCTGCGGTGGCCACACCTGCTGCAAACCTGCTCGGCCGACATGGACGGCTCCTCGCGCCGCGGCTGCCCCGCGGAGGCATTGGTGGCATACGGGTCGGGGGCAAACCCTCCACCCGCACTTGAGGTTGATGGGTCACCGAAACCTATGCGTCCGGAACCGGCAGGGTCAACAGACGACGCGCCCTGCGCGCCCGAAATGTCACCCGGACCGGCCACCTCGTCACGGAAGAGCGGCCGGTCGCCCTGTCCTTCGCCGTCACCGTGCCCCGCACGGTGACGCGCCGCGCCGCTTTCCTCGCGGTTCTTCTTGCCGAACAACTTCTCAAACAACTTCACGGGCGATTCCCCTTGACCGAAACAGACCCGCCCGTGGGGCAGGACGAACTCTGCATGCACACACCTGCCGACCCGGACATTCTCACAACGTCCGTAACCACCAGACAGTTTCCACCACGCACCGCGACTTCGGTGCGTCGACCCCCCGCAGGCATACGCCCACGTGAGCCTGTCCACGTTCCGCCCCGCGTCACGACGATGACGACCGAGCGTAGTCAGGCTGCTTCGCAGCCCGCAAGGCATCCACAACGATCTTCGCCGACCGTGTGACGGCGACCGTGGCCTGCTCCTTCTCCATGGTCTGCACGACACCGCCCGGGATGTTGAGCGCCGGCTCCAGATCCTGCGGTCTGCCGATCACCCTGAACTCGTAGGGCTGTGTGATCTTCTTACCGTCGATCGAGACCCCTCCGCCCTCGTCCGAGAAGTACGAGCCCGCGACGACGCGCACGCCGTTGATCTGGATCGCCTCGGCCCCGGCCGCTCTCAGCTCCTGGAGGGTGTCCAGCAGCTGGTCGGAGCGCACCTGGCCCTTGGTGTCGGTGATCTTCAGTGTGATCCCCGGCCCCTGAGCAGCCACGGTACCGGCCAGGATGCCCAGTTGGCGCTCCTTCTCCACCGTCTGCCGCCGGGCCTCCTCGGCCTGGTTGGAGCTGCTCTCCAGCTCCTTGCGCTGGTCCTCCAGCTTCTGCTTCTCGTCCTCCAGGCGCTTGGTCCGCCCGTCCAGCTCGTCGAGGATCCGTACCAGGTCCTCCTGACGGGCACCGCGCAGCGGCGCGCTGGAGTCGCTGTTGGACCGCACCTGGATCGCGAGCCCGAGCCCCAGCACGAACAGCAGCAGCGCGACGATCAGTTGGGCCCGGCTGACCCGCGGCGGCCACAGACCGTCCGCCAGACGCCGGCGCCCGCTCTGCTGCGGCTCCCCGGGCCCGGGTCCGGACTCCGGGGCTTCCGCACCGGCCTCGCCCTTCAGGGGGCGCTCGGGGACGTGGGGCTCCTCGGGCGGGGTGTTGTCGTCGCTCATCGCCCTCACGCCCGGAAGACGTGCCGGCGGATGGCCGCGGCGTTGGAGAAGATCCGGATGCCGAGGACGACGACCACACCCGTCGACAGCTGCGAGCCGACGCCCAGCTTGTCGCCGAGGAAGACGATCAGCGCGGCCACCACCACGTTCGAGAGGAACGACACCACAAAGACCTTGTCGACGAAGATCCCGTCCAGCATCGCGCGCAGGCCGCCGAACACCGCGTCCAGCGCGGCCACCACGGCGATCGGCAGATAAGGCTCCACCACGGCCGGCACTTCGGGCCGGACCAGAAGTCCGACCACCACTCCGGCCACGAGGCCCAGTACCGCGATCACGATGCACCCTTCTTCGGCTCTACTGCTGTGGCTGTGCGGACGGTCAGGCTCGACGCGGCCGGCAGCTTCACCTCGTCCACGGCGGACAGGGTGTAGCGGATCCCGTAGCTCTCCTGCAGGACGTGCAGGTACTGGCCGTCCACGGAATCCTGGAAGGCGGTGCCGAGCCGCTTCTTGTCCCCCACCGCGAGGATCTCGTAGGGCGGCACCAGAGGCCTGTTGTCCACCAGTATCGCGTCACCGGCCGCCCGGATCGCCGACAGTGACGTCAGCCGCTGCCCGTTGATCGAGACGGCTTCCGCCCCGGCCTGCCAGAGCCCGTTGACGATCCGCTGCATGTCCCGGTCACGGACCCGGCCGGTGTCCGAGAAACCGGCGCTCTCCCGCGGGCCGCCACCGCCGCCCGACGAAGATCCCTTCGCGTCGTCCACCACCAGTTTGACGCCCGGACCGTGCACTTCGGTTGCACCCGACAACAGGGCCAGCAACCGGGCCCGGTCCCCGCCGGGCTGCTTGAGCACCGCGCCCTGCCGGTCCTCGACCTCGGTCCGCAGCCGCTCGATGTCCCGCTCCAGGCCGTTGGCGTGCGCGTCGGCCCGCTCGACCCGGTCGATCAGCTCCTGGCGCTCCTTGGCCAGCACCGGCGCAGCCACCCGCGCCTGGGCCGCACCCAGGGTGACGACCATCGCGGCGAGCACGAGCCCGGCGGCGAGCGCCAGCTTGGCCTTGAGGGTACGCGGCAGTCCTGCCGTGCCGTCCGCCTCACGCCGGGCCGACGCCTCCGCATAGCCCTCGTCGAGACTGTTGTCCATCACGTGCGTCAGCAGCGACATGGACGCGTCCGGGCGCGCGGGCGGCGGGGCCGGACTCCGGTTGTTGGACGGCTGCGACATGCCGCACATCGTCGCATGTCGCCGCCGCCCACTTCCAATGCGCCGTTCGGAGGACCGGGCCGGGTGACTCCCCGTGCCCGCCCCGCCCACGATCGCGCACCCGGCCGCCCTACGGGGCCGGGCGCCGGTCAGTGTTCCCCGGCGCCCTCCACGACCGCGCCCCACTCGTCGAGCAGGGCCTGCGCGGAAGCGTCGTCGGGACCCTCGGCCCACAGGTGGGTGACGGCCTCCGCCGGGTCCGGCAGCACCAGGGCCCACCGTCCGTCGGTCTCCACGACGCGCACGCCGTCCGTGGTGTCCACCTGCCGGTCGCCGGCCGCCTCCACGACCCGCCGCATGACGAGCCCCTTGGCCGCCCACGGCGTCGGCACGTCCCGCTTGAGCACGTGCGCCCGCGGGATGCGGGCATCGATCTGGCTCAGGGTGAGCTGGGTGCGCGCGACCAGTCCGATCAGCTGGACGAACGCCGCCGATCCGTCGAAGACGCTGCTGAACTCCGGGACGATGAACCCGCCCCGGCCGTCGCCGCCGAAGATCGTGGTCTCCTCACGGCCCACCCGCGTCAGATCGTCGGGCGAGGTCGTCGTCCACTCCACCTGCGTACCGTGGTAGGCGGCGACCTGCTCGGCGACCCGTGTCGTGGTCACCGGCAGCGCGACCTTGCCGCTGCGCTTCTCGGCGGCGACCAGGTCGAGCAGGACGAGCAGGGCCCGGTCGTCCTCGATGATCCGCCCGCGCTCGTCCACCAGCGAGATCCGCTCACCCACCGGGTCGAAGCGCACGCCGAAGGCCGCCCGTGCCGAGGCCACGATCTCCCCGAGCCGCACCAGTCCGGCCCGCCGGGACTCCGCGGTCTCGGTCGGCCGCGACTCGTCGAGTCCGGGATTGATCGTCAGCGCGTCCACCCCGAGCCGGCCCAGCAGGCTGGGCAGCACGAGTCCGGCGCTCCCGTTGGAGGCGTCCACGACCACCTTGAGGCCGGAATCCGCGATGCCGGTCGTGTCCACCCTGCGCAGCAGCGAGCCCGTGTACGAGTCGAAGACGCTCGACGGGAACTGGAGGTCGCCGATCTCGCCGGGGAAGGCACGGCGGTACTCCTGGCGCGCGTAGACGCGGTCCAGCTTGCGCTGCTGCGCCTGCGAGAGGTCCGCACCCCGCTCGTCGAGGAACATGATGTCCACCGAGTCCGGCACCCCGGGAGAGGTCCGGATCATGATCCCGCCCGCGGCTCCCCGGGCGGTCTGCTGCCGGGCGACCGGCAGCGGTACGTTCTCCAGGTCGCGCACGTCGATGGCGCTGGCCTGGAGGGCCGAGATCACGGCCCTCTTGAGTGCTCTCGCGCCTCGGGAGTGGTCACGGGCCGTGGTGACGATGGCCCCCTTCTTCAGGGTCGTCGCGTAGGCCCCGGCGAGTTTGACCACCAGCTCCGGGGTGATCTCGACGTTCAGGATCCCGGAGACCCCACGGGCACCGAAGAGGTGCGCCTGACCGCGCGACTCCCAGATCACCGAGGTGTTGACGAACGCGCCGGCCTCGATGGTCTTGAAGGGGTAGACGCGCACGTTGCCCTGGACGATCGATTCCTCGCCCACCAGGCACTCGTCACCGATGACGGCCCCGTCCTCGATCCGGGCGGCCCTCATGATGTCGGTGTTCTTGCCGATGACGCAGCCGCGCAGGTTGCTGTGCTGCCCGATGTACACGTTGTCGTGCACGACGGCCTTGTGGAGGAAGGCCCCGCTCTTGACGACCACGTTCGACCCGACGACGGTGTGCTCGCGGATCTCGACGCCGGCTTCGACCTTGGCGTAGTCCCCGATGTACAGCGGCCCGCGCAGGACGGCGTCCGGGCTGACCTCGGCCCCTTCGGCGATCCACACGCCGGGGGAGATCTCGAAGCCGTCCATGTCGACCTGGACCTTGCCCTCGAGTACGTCGGCCTGCGCCTTGACGTAGCTCTCGTGCGTGCCGACGTCCTCCCAGTAGCCCTCGGCCACGTAGCCGTAGATCGGCCGGCCTTCCTTCATCAACTGCGGGAAGACGTCACCGGACCAGTCGACGGAGACGTCGGCGTCGACGTAGTCGAAGATTTCCGGCTCCATCACGTAGATGCCGGTGTTGATGGTGTCCGAGAACACCTGCCCCCAGGTCGGCTTCTCGAGGAAGCGCTCGACCTTGCCCTCCTCGTCCACGATGGTGATGCCGAATTCCAGTGGGTTCGGCACCCGGGTCAGGCACACCGTGACCAGTGCGCCCTTCTCCTTGTGGAAGTTGATGAGGTCGGTGAGGTCGAAGTCCGTCAGCGCGTCACCGGAGATGACCAGGAAGGTGTCGTCCTTCAAGGCCTCCTCGGCGTTCTTCACGCTGCCGGCGGTGCCGAGTGGCTTCTCCTCATTGGCATAGGTGAGCTCCATTCCGAGCTCCTCGCCGTCACCGAAATAGTTCTTGACGAGTGATGCCAGGAACTGAACGGTGACCACGGTTTCGCTGAGTCCATGCCGCTTCAGCAGCCTCAGCACGTGCTCCATGATCGGCCGGTTCGCCACCGGCAGGAGCGGCTTGGGCATGCTTGAGGTCATGGGGCGAAGCCGCGTACCTTCGCCACCGGCCATCACGACGGCCTTCATGTCGGAAGAGTCCTCCTAGAGAGATGACGGTCTGGCCGACCTCACCCGTCCCGGACGGTGACTCCGCTACTCCTCCGCGTCAGTACCGGCGCCGAGTGAGCTCAATCGGCCGTGGCATCCGCCTTCACGAGACGGCGGACCTGCACCACGTATAGGATTCCTGCCCACCAATAGAGCGTTGTACCCCAACCCGCGAACGCCCATCCGAAAACGGACGCCGTCCAGGCCAACCAGCCGGTACCGTCGCTCAGCAGCAGCAGCGGGAAGGCGTACATCAGGTTGAAGGTGGCGGCCTTGCCCAGGAAGTTCACCTGGGGCGGCGGATAGCCGTGCCGACGCAGGATCCACACCATGACCAGCAACATTGCCTCACGGGCAAGCAGCAGCCCGGTCAGCCACAGGGGCAGGATCTCGCGCCAGGTCAGCCCGAACAGGGTGGTCAGGACGTAGAGACGGTCCGCGGCGGGGTCCAGCAACCGCCCCAGATTGCTGATCTGATTCCAGCGTCGCGCGAGTTTCCCGTCGAGGTAATCACTGATCCCGCTGAACATGAGGACGACCAGCGCCCACCCGTCGTAGCCCTCCAGGATCAGCCAGAGGAACAGGGGTACGCCGACGAGGCGAGCCATGCTCAGGATGTTCGGAATGGTGAAAATTCGGTCAGTCTGAACCCGAGTCTCCTGGACCTCCACCCGGGGGCCTCCACTGTGACGCTAGAAATGGTCGAATCGCTGCCCCCTGACCCTACAGGAGTCCACGAGCGGACCGGCCGGCCCCTGAACGCAGAAAAGCCCCGCACCATAAGGTGCGGGGCTTTCCCACAATGATTGTTCGGCGGCGTCCTACTCTCCCACAGGGTCCCCCCTGCAGTACCATCGGCGCTGAAAGGCTTAGCTTCCGGGTTCGGAATGTAACCGGGC